>JAOZRM010000001.1 GCA_029940175.1 Candidatus Sabulitectum sp.
GCGGAAACAGGGTACATACCACCGCTGATGGCTTTTCCAAGAATAAGGATATCAGGTTTCACATCTTCATAATCGCAGGCAAGAAGTTTTCCTGTTCTTGCTATGCCGGTCTGCACTTCATCGGCAATGAAAAGAACATTGTTCTTTTTACAAAGCTCCTGTGCGCCCTTAAGGAAACCGTCGGATGGAACATAAACACCGGCCTCGCCCTGAATTGGCTCTACAAGAAAACCGGCAACAGTTGGGTCTTCCAGTGCTTTTTCAAGGGCATCCAGATCGTTGTAAGGTATTCTGATAAACCCGGGAGTGAAGGGACCGTATTCAGCATATGCATCAGGATCATTAGAGAAGGAAACAATGGTGGTAGTTCTGCCGTGGAAGTTGTTTTCACAAACGATGATCTTTGCCTGATCGGTGGCTATCTTCTTGGTAAGATAAGCCCATTTGCGACAGAGTTTGATGGCTGTTTCAACAGCTTCTGCACCTGTGTTCATAGGTAAGATCTTGTCAAAGCCGAAATACTCGGTGGCATACTTCTCGAACTCGCCCAGAACATCGTTATGAAATGCGCGGCTGGTAAGAGCAAGAGTTCCTGCCTGATCGGTCATTGCTTTCACTATCTTCGGGTGGCAATGTCCCTGGTTTACTGCAGAATATGCAGAGAGAAAATCGTAGTATTTCTTTCCCTCTACATCCCAGACATGTACGCCCTCTCCTTTTGCAAGAACAACAGGAAGGGGATGGTAATTGTGAGCCCCGTACTTGTGCTCAAGTTCGATAGCTCTGGTTGAAGTCATCTTTTCCGTGCTCATGGTTTCGTCCTTCTTTTGTCGGGTTCACCGTCAACACCAGGGAGGACCGCTAAAACTCCGGCGTAAGCCTGACGGGAAGTATCTTCCGGTTTGCAGAAAATGCTTAAGCAGTCTGATGTAAAACATGATGGCTGGAATATATACTCTTAAACCTGAAGAGCCAGAGCAGGAATCAGTTCATTTTTCTCAGATAATAAATAAAGAAATCCACTTTCCACGCATCAAGGGTTTTTCTGTCTTCCAAAAAGAGAAATGGAGAAATATCCCTTGCTGCATGTTCCCAGTCTATACTTTTGATTTTCAGGGAAAGCTGTCTCTTCAGCCAGTCAGGCGAAATGCTGATTCTCTTCCCTGCCCATGGGCCACTTTGATTAAACGAAGATGCAAGAAGCTCGGGCTTGGGTTTAACTCCTCTGGAGCTGAACCAGAGAAAATCAAACCAGTCTCTGCCCTTTACACAGGGTCTGCAAAGAAGGGCATGACACTTGAGAGCAAAGGATGATGATAGATCCATTACTGCTATCTCGTATGGAATTGGAAAGTCGAGATAAGCTGTTTCCACTGTTGCGCCTGGAGGAGGGTCGATATCCACTTCCAGCCTGATTCGAAGAAAGGGGGTTCTTCCCTGAGAGAAACCCTCCATTATGGATGTTTCAACCAGAAGCAGCTTTCGAATCGAGGAAACCGTTTCTTTCGGTTCACGAATCTCAGCATGCAGACCATAGTGAGCGCATGTTCGCAATAATGACCGGGAAAAATCATCCCAGGAGAACGAATCTGCATGTACTGTCAGTGCAAAATCAAGATCCTCTGAAAATCTGGGGAGAGAATGAACCAATCTCAGTTCAGTTCCGCCATGGAAAACCGCTTTCTTGAAAAAACCGTGGTTGGAAAGCGAGTACAGAGCAATTCCCTGAACAATTTCACGGAGATCATGCTTCCTTCCCTCTTCTGATTTACTGTTGTACTCCGCTAATCTTGATTCAATGATCGGGTTCACATCTCACCTCTCAGAGCATAAAGGAGACTCGACAGAACCTGTCTGGTTTTTTCAGATCTGTAAACACAGGACAATTCCTTAAGAATCTGCTGGTTCAACCTGTACAGGTTTGATACATCTGTACGCAATTCTTCACACAGACCTACAATACCTTTCCACTTCAAGCCACGATCGTTGATGGTATCACACAGCGCTCTCTCCCGGGAAGCAATAAGAATATGCGACCCGGAAAGAACAACACGATCCACGCCTTTAAGAAAATCGGCTTCGCTTATCGGAACCCGCTCATAGACAAACTCTCCAAAAGTATTCAAATACTCCCGCCGGCGGCCACTTCCGATGCCACTTTGAATCAAAACTGGCTCCTCCTGAAGCCACCCGTAGTATCCAAGGGCTGTTTCCTGTGTGATATAGCTTTCAGGAACCATTCTGTTGGCAATACTCAATCTGCTGATCTCGTCTCTAGTGAGTGCCGGGCTGAGGATATAAAGACCCCGTTTGAGTTTGATCAAATCTCCGCTCTTTAGAGCTCTGTTCACAAGCCCCCACTGACGGGCTGAAGTTCCCCCCGCCAGCCGACTGATCGTTTCCGGTGTAATTAGTCTGTTTCTGTGTTTGCTCTTCAGTAGCAGATCAGTAAGAGTCTCCACTCAAAACCCCTTCATCTGATTTGGAAGTATTATAACACTTTTCGGGGTATGCTGCAATCTGTCGCATGTTACTTTTGCAATATAGAAGTTTCATGCATCACTTTAGAAAACACACAACAGTTTGTCTCTTATCTCATCCAGTTGATCACGGATCTCTCTGTTTCTATCAGACCTCCTGAAATACCTCCACCTTTTTCGTATGCTTCAGGACAGACATTATTGTGAAAGCACTGATATCTGCAGCGCTGACATGGAGAAATTCTGTAATCGGCAATATGAATTATTCTGCTTTCCCGAAGGATATAGCTAGCGAAATCAAGGCAATTACCTTTTTGCGCACTGAATACAAGCCCCTTTGTATCAGAATCATCCATGATCTGTTCTTTCATCAAACTCAGATATCGCACTATAGCGTTCTCCTGAGTTGCTTTACCTTTCCCTTCCTTCGCGGATAATATCAACTATCTCCTGGGTAGTAATATCTGCCTTGACAGTTGGGACATTCAGAGGGGATAATGCCATAACCTCCGGAGTCAGCGCAAAAACTTGACCATCCTTACGTTTAATAAACACCTTACCAGTGGTAACAGCTAATTCCAGAATAGTAGCCAGCTTTTGCCGAGCCTCTGAATATGTATAAACCTGCATTCTAAACCTCCATTATTTCAACTTTGAACTTCCCTGCGACAGCCAGCAGCCTGCGATCTAAAGTCAGTAAGGGAGCCTTGTGTCTGATGGCACAATCCAGAAAATACGCATCATAAGCGTAGATGTTTGCCTGCTTTGATATTCTCAAAACATTCTTGTGATCTGTCCTGGTATACTGAAGGGGAATACTTTCAAAAATCGCATACCCCCTCTGAGCTTCCTCAAGTGTAATTCTGTTTTTCTTAAGCATGGCTGAAAAGGCATTGCCCATTTCCCAGGGAATTGAACCAGGACCGATAAGACTGTTTCCGAAAGCTAACTTAATAATTCTATCACGCTCAGGTTCGTCAACAATAATCGCAATCAAAGCTGAAGTATCAACTACAATATTCATCCACCCTCCAGCGTCAGACAATTGTACAATAGCAACCCGGTTACAGTATGTCAAGAAGACGATTACTCTCTTACCTGTTGATATGCTGCTTAAATTAGACGGATTTCTTTTTACCGGCTGATCTAATTCTTCCTGTGAAAACTAGAAGACTGATGATAAATGCGCCCATGGTGCCAGCTGTGTAACTGGCAGTATGCATCCAAAGGGCAGATATGTATGCGGCATGTCCGCTTGCGGGAACGGTAGAGGCCAGGGATCCATACAGACCCAGGGTTCCGCTGTTTGTAAGACGATAGCCAAGAATACCGGCGGTAGCGGATGCGATTCCAGAGACCAGAAAAAGCAGAAGAAGCGGTCTTACAAAAAACCTGGCGTTCCGTTTGGGCCATTTGCCAGCTCTACCCGCAATTGCAAGAAGCACCCCCATACTTAGGCCAACCCACCAGTTGGGGTGAACTCCCCAGGCTATTCCCATGAGGGTCGGTGACGTGGAGCTAATCAGTGCTCTGTGGCCGATAGTAAAGTATTCAAGACTGATACGGACGGTTATCTGATTGTGTACAATACCGTAGAGTATCGCCAGTACCATACACAGAAGAATGATCTTTGCTGTTTGTTTCATTATGCCTTCATCTGAATAATTCTTCGAATAGCTCACACTCTGTGATCTTCTGAATTCCTGACCGGGTCAGCGCAAAATCATACTTCACCGGATCATCCGAAGATACTACTCTGAAACCCTCAGTGATCTCTTCTGCTGTTTTTGCGTCGGCAGCTTTGCGGCTGGTAAAGCCAAGCTTTATTCCGATCCTGTGCATGTGTACGTCCACAGGCACCAGAAGTTCAGATACCGGTATCATGTTCCATCCACCTGGATCAACATCATCTTCCCTGACCATCCACCTCATGAACAAATGAAGCCTTTTGCATGCACTGCCCCGTGACGGCAGTGGAAGCAGGTGTCCGGATGAACTGCCAGGTGTTTTCATACTGGAAACCACTTCCCCTGCAAAAACATCAAGAGCTTCAATGTAGGGTCTGCTATCCACAAGCTTTGTAAGGTAATTTCCGATCAGACCATGTTCACTCTGGATGGCAGAAATAGAGGCAAGAAATGCAGCCATATCCAAGCCGGTGGTAAACCGGTGCTTGAAGTCTTTCAGGTTGTCTGCCAGCAGTGCCGAGTCACCGTTACGGAGAAATGCAGATGGTGACGGCCCCAGCAGGCCAAGAACTTTTTCCGTACTCTTGAGGATCAGATTCACACGACCGTATGCAAGACCTGACGCAACCAGACCCGCTATCTCTCTGTCTTCGATACTGTCGTACCGGTAAAGAAATTCAAGCGGGTCCGGATGTACGAACTTACGCCTGTTGTAGCGTAAGTATATTTTTTCCAGTAAGCTATTCTTCGGAGAACTGATCTTTGCCTACTCCGCAAACCGGGCAGACCCAGTTTTCAGGAATGTCTTTGAATGCTGTTCCTGCTGCTATGCCACTGTCCGGGTCTCCAACTGCAGGGTCATACACATATCCGCATACGGTGCATACATACTTTTTCATGATCTTTCCTTCCTTCTGTTCTTCTGCTGTTTTTTTTGTTTCCGCTTTGAACGAGGGTGCTGTTGGTGGAGTTTTTCCGCAGAGCACCTCTCTGTAGTAGGCATAGGTCATGGGAACTTCGTTGCCGGTAAAAGAGCAGTCTGTAAGTTCTCCTATGAAAAGAGTGTGGGTATCCACCTCAACAGAGCTTTCCACTTTCAACTCTATACAGGCAACGGTGTTCTTCTTCGGGCAGGGGCACCCGGCAGGTGTGGTAATGTAGTCTACAGTATCAAACTTATCTATTTCTCTGCCGCTCTTGAAACCGAAATGCCCAATGAACGGAAGATCAGCGCTCTGACTGAGAACACCGATGGCAAGATAACCCGAGTCTTTGATGAACTCATTGGTAAGCTCATCCCGGTTAACGGCAACTGCGATTCTGACTGGATCTGCTGTTACCTGAAAAACAGCATTGGCTATCTGGGCATTAATCCGGTTTCCGGATTTTGAACCAATGGTATACAGCCCGTAGCTCAGTGTAAAAACAGGTGTGAGATCTGTCTCTTTCATTTGCCGCATTTCTCCCTTAGCTCTTTACCAACTCTAATACCCATCTCTCTGGCTTTAAGAAGATCTTCATCGCTGGGTACATAAACAACCCTGAGGGACTCTGACGCAAGTGGTATCTTCATGTCCTCCAGATATTTTTCCACATCTTTCACCGCTTCACCACTCCACCCGTAGGAACCGAAAACGGCTCCGATCAAGTTCCTGGGCTTAAGGCCTTTTAAATATGTAAGAACATCTGCGACTCTTGGAAACATCTGACCGTTTATGGTGGGACTGCCTACAATAAGGGCACCAGCTTCAAGAACAGCAGTAGCCACATCACTTCTGTGACTGGACTCAAGCGGCATAACTCTGGCTGATATTCCCACTGAGCCAAGACCGTCACAGATGGCGTCGGCAAGATATCCAGTACTCTTCCACATGGTGTCATAGATAACCACAGCCTTCAAGCTGCTCTTCTGTAAAGCCCAATCCTCCCATCTCTGCAGGATCCCGCCAATGTCACTTCTCCATATCGGACCGTGATCGGGACAGAGAAGCTGAATATCCAGATCCAGATCAGCCAGCTTCTTCATTAAGCCTGTAACCATTGGAGAAAAAGGAAGAAGGATATTTGCAAAGTACTTCTCTGCCTCTTCAAGAAGAACCTGAGGCGGGATCTGGTCATCGTATCTTTCAGTAGAGGCAAGATGCATTCCAAAACCATCCTGGGAGAACATCATCTTCTCGGTATCAAGATATGTAACCATGCTGTCCGGCCAGTGAAGCATTCTGGTCTCTACAAAAGTTATTGAAGATTCTCCAAGAGAAATTGATTCACCGTTCTTCACTGCAGTAATAACATCGTCATCAAAGTAGAAGTGCCTGCCCAGCGCCTTCTTCCCCATGGAAGAGGCAAACACCTTTTCCGGTTTCACCAGATCGATCACATCAGGCAGACTTCCAGTGTGATCCATTTCAGAGTGATTACTAATTATGTAATCTATTTTCTCAAGGGGGATCACCGATGCAATTCTTGCCAGCATCTCGTTCTTGAATTGCTTTTTTACAGTGTCGACAAGTGTGATCTTTTCATCAATTATCAGAAAGGCATTATAGGTACTGCCCCGACTGGTGAGGTATCCGTGAAAATCACGGACACCCCAGTCGATAGCTCCGACCCAATAGACCTTATCAGATATTTTTTCAGCTGCACACGGGCCCATTGCGTCTCCTTTTTCTAGTTAGTGGCCGGTGGGGTAAATACCCTTGAGCCAAGCTCTTTATCTATCATCAGCAGCCCGCCACCAGCGCCGCCGGCCAGTTTGAACATTCTGATCACTTCGCTGACTGAGGCTTCCTCTTCCACTTGCTCAGCCACGAACCACTGGAAGAAATTGTCTGACATGAAGTCTTTTTCTTCTCTGGCCAGACTGACAAGGTCATTTATGGAAGCAGAGATGAACCTCTCGTGGTCTAGAGCACCACTGAAAGCATTCAAAGGCGATTCCCATGAAGCAGCCGGTTTCTCTATGGCCTGCAGGAAAACCCTTCCTCCTCTTTCGTTCACGTAACCCATTAATTTCTCTGCATGAGACATCTCTTCAAGAACCTGTGTTCTCATCCAGGATGCGGCTCCTGCAAGATCTTCCGCTTCGAAATACATGGACATTGCCAGATAGAGGTAAGAGGAATAGATCTCTTTGTTGATCTGGTCATTCAAGGCATTCTGCATCTTTTCGCTGAGCATGCTATTACTTCCAGAGTCCGTGAACAGAGCAATACTCTCTTGCACTCACGTTCTCGGCGTCAATTGCAAAAAGTGCCTCAGCAACATCACCGGCGTTGAGATACTTCCTGTAGACTATTCCATCTGCCACAAGTTCAATCCACTGAATGAAGTGGGCATCTGCCATTGGATGAGGTACAGAGCCTACAATAACCTTGTAACCACCCTCTACCTTTTCAATAACAGGAACATGTTTTTCTGTGGAAGAATCAGCGGTCTTCTCTTCCATCAGCTCCATATCAGCATTGCAGCAGACCAGCTGTCCAGGCCCTCCGTTAAGAACCTCTACGATGTTTCCACATCTTTCGCACTTGTATACCTGCATTCTTTCAGCCATCGTAATTCTCCTTCTGCTATGGTGTTACCAGTTCTCGCTTACCAGCATGAAATGTGCCTGAGGATGATCACAGGCAGGACACTTCGCTGGTGCTTCTGTTCCAACATGTACATATCCGCAATTCTGACAGAACCAGATAACAGGTTCTTCCTTTTTGAACACACTGTGAGCCTCTATGTTCTTAAGAAATGCGAGGAATCTCTTCTCGTGCTGCTTTTCTGCAACTGCAATACTTCTGAATATGGCGGCTATCTTGTTGAAGCCTTCTTTTGTTGCAGTTTCAGCGAACTCGGGATACATCTCTGTATATTCATAATTCTCTCCACCTGCAGAATCCCTGAGGTTCTCGGCTGTTGTACCGATAACTCCTGCAGGGAAACCGGCTGTGATCTCCAGTTCACCACCTTCGAGAAGCTTGAAAAGTCTTTTTGCATGTTCTTTTTCCTGATTTGCGGTTTCAGTGAAAACGTTGGAGATCTGGACAAATCCCTCTTTTTTTGCCTGGGAAGCGAAATAGGTATAACGGTTCCTTGCCTGTGACTCTCCTGCAAACGCCTTGAGAATGTTTATCTCTGTCTGTGTACCCTTGATACTCATCTTTGTTCTCCTTTCGAATCTGTTTTTTCTCTGCAATTATTACACGTGCCTGTAAATGTGACACAAACACCATCAACGGTGAAACCCGATGCTTCTGAAGGAAGTATCCCGCTAAAGTCAACTGCGGGAACGTCCAGGTCCCGAACCTTTCCACAGTTTCGACACTGGACATGACAGTGATTTTCTATGTTATCGTCGTAGTGGGCTTCAGAACCTGAGCTGGTAATGGTGATCAGATCCCCGTCATCCACAAGGATTCCAAGATTGCGATATACCGTACTGAAGCTGATGCTCATGATTTCTTCTTTTGCCTTAAAAAAGATTTCTTGAGCAGTGGGGTGGTTGGCCAATTTTCTTGCAGCATTGAAAACCGCTGTTTTCTGCTTTGACCCTCTTCTTGGCTTTTTCATATTCACAGTCATATCATACTCAACCCTCTCTACTCGTAATCGGAACTATTCTGATTATAAACGTAATTTTTACAATGTCAAGCTCTACAACATAGTTGTCATTCATTATGTATCCCGCATATAATTGTTGTAGAGGGAGGAAGCATGGCATGGAGTTACATCAAGGGCAGGTGGTGGATATTTCTTGTAGCCACTCTTCCCTTTGTAATTCTTGGTGTTGTTTTCATCAGGCTTCATTACACAACATCAGGGCAGCATGAATGGTACAATAGCCTGCTGTTACTGGGAATCGTGTTCATTCTGTCACCTCTACTACAGATGTGGTGGACATTAAGAAAAATACACAACGGACAAAAAGCCGAAAAAGAACTGATTGCCAGGAGTACAATAGGTCATGCTACAGTCATTGCCATAAAAGAAACCGGTCTTTGTACAAATGATGTTCCTGAAGTAGAGATTCTGTTGGAGGTGCATTCACATGACAATTCGACTTACCGCGTGACTCTCAGAGAACACGTGAATCTCTCAAACCTTTCAGAGCTTACTACAGGTTCCGGAATTGCCATCAGAATAGATACACTGGACAACCAAAACATTCTTCTTCACTTCCCCTGCCCCTGACCGATTGGTATTATAGGATACTCGGGGCATCTGTAATAATGAAGTAAACAGGCACTATACAGTGGCTCCGCCGGACCGCTTCAGTCTGGCTTCTCATACTATGAAAGAAGTAAAATGAAAATTTCATCTATGTCTCTACTTGCTCTCACTTTGCTGGTCTTTTTCAGTAGTTGTTCTTTAGAAAAACAGGACAAGCCGGACATATTCCTGATCATCATAGATACTTTGCGCGCTGATCACCTTGGTTGCTATGGTTATCAGCGCGACACATCTCCTGTGCTGGACAGTCTGGCACTTGAAGGAACCATGTTTTCCCATTTTCAGGCCCAAGCTCCCTGGACACTTCCCTCACACGGATCAATATGGACAGGCTTATCTGTAAAAGCTCATATGGCCGGAATGCGGAATATGGTTTCATACGGTCTAGACAGCAGATTAAACAACATTGCTACCATACTCCGGGAAGAAAACTATGTTACTCTTGGTTTCGTTAATGTAATGCTTATCAGCCATTCTTTCGGGTTTGACAATGGGTTTGATCACTATTCAGTATTTGATCATGGTCACGGTAGAGCTGGCGCAACTGTTGATGAAGTTCTTGAATGGCTCTCTGAAAACAAAGCAAATCCAAACCCGAAACTGGCAGTGATTCATTTATTCGACGTGCACGCCCCCTATGATCCACCGGCACCATATGATACCCGATTTGCTGTGAATGGCGCACAGGGTGAAACAGATTGGATAACAGATTCACTTGGTGTTGTCCAAAATCCGGATGCAACCAGTCACCTGATCGACTTGTATGATGGTGAAATTGCATGGGTAGATGCTCAACTGGGTCGGTTATTCAGTGAACTTCGAGAATCAGGCATCGCTGACAATGCATACATCATTGTAACATCAGATCATGGAGAAGAATTCTTTGAACACGGTAACTGGTCCCACGGACATTCATTGTATCAGGAACTTCTTCATGTTCCTCTAATCATTTCAGGCCCTGGAATTACACCGGGAGTAATCGATTCAACTCCCTGTGGGCATTTTGACATTTTACCTGTTATTGCCGGATTTGCCGGTGTTCCGGTGCCAGACGGTGTGGAGGGAATTGATCTGTTTAGTCAAAGATCTCCAGACAGACTTATCCCCTCAAGTGGAGTTATCCCGGGGCATGTCCATTTGCGTGATTCAGAAGAATTCCAATCAATGTGCTCCGTCTTTAACGGCACAGAGAAAGGCATTTTTAACTTCTATACCATGCGCGAACAGTTTTTTGACCTTGCTGTTGATCCAGGAGAGCAGAACAGGCTTCCATTGAATACCAATTTTCTTCAAGAGCTGGAATACTACTGGTCTACTCCACCGGTTGGCCATCCGCATGCTGTTGAGGGGACAGGAGTTGAGGATGACCTAAGCGATCTGGGGTACATCTAACCTGTAGACACCACTTGAATGATAAGTTCCTCTGTCCTGGGGAAAGAGCACATGATCCACCTTGGATTGCAGTACCTTGCATGTTGTATCGACACAATCACAAATAGGTAAAATTGCTAAGGAAAAGCAGCAAAAATCAGTAGACTGGAAAGAAAATTGTTTTTCAATCATATTGCGGTCATGAAAAACATGGAATCTATGAAAAACGATATCTGCGAGATCGCCTCCCATCTGTCACTGATGGGATGGTCCGAGGCGAATGCAGGGAACATTTCTGTTCTTTTACCGAGAGATGAGAAATTTGATGTGGGTGAAAACCCAAGCTCATACCATTTTCCAGAACCGGTGAGAACCCTTGCTGGAAGAACCCTGCTTGTAACAGCATCAGGCAGCCGCTTTCGAAGGATGAAACGCGACGTGAACACACAGATTGTACCTGTTACCATCACAGAATTTGGAACCGCGGCATTATGGCCTTCCCAATTTCCAAGTCCAACCAGCGAAATTGGAACTCACATACAGGTACATTCCCTTACCCCGGACATCGGCTGGAAAACTTCGGCCATAGTGCACACTCATTCAACAAAGATGCTTGCACTGTCCTCCAGCGATCTCCCGGGAGAAATGCTTCAGGACGCCGTGGAAAGAGCCCACCCTGAAATTTCAATTCTTATGAGGAAGGGGTTAGCTTTTCTAGACTTTGCGCCTCCTGGAACCTGGGAACTTGGCACAAGAACCAGAGATGAATTCAAACATGCTAATGCTGTGATCTGGCGAAAACATGGGATACTGGGATTTGCAAAGGACATAGAAATGGCATGCGATTATGTGGAAATGACTGAAAAAGCCGCAGAGATTCTTCTTCTTGAGCAAAGTGCCTTTGGTAATTTTCTTGGGTTAAAGGACAAGGAACTGGAAAATCTACAAGAGGAATTGAGGTAGGGCAACCAGTAAGTAGAGTATTAATAGTATATTGTTTGTAGTGTAAATATGGATGCTAATCTGAAGGGGTATGGAATGAAGAAACTGATCGCCACAGGTCTTCTGGTTGTGATTGCAGTTTTCTCCGCTTGTGGAGACTCTGCTACTGAGATAAGAGGTACGCTGCCGGTAGTTACCGGAATTTCTATTGACTCAATTGCAAGCAAGGGTGACACGATTGTAGTTTCCTGGACTGCCCTGGATACCACTCTGGTGGACGGGTATTTCCTGTGGACAAGACCAAATATTGAAGGTACGTGGGCTCTGGCGGCTGTGTGCAACGAAAATGCAGGATCTCACATTGCTTTCAAATCCGCTTATTACACGGTTATGGCTTTCAAAGGAATAGACTCCTCATCTGATATCGGCTTGTCAGTAAACACAAAAACTCAGAGTGTTTCTGAGATCAGACAACTGTTTGAGTTGAGACCTGTAGGTTTCCGTGTAGATATGGAAGGCGATTCGCTTATTGCAGGTGACCCTGCTTCTGTCGATTTCGCACAGCAGTTCGTTGTTGCAATAAACCTTGCCGGCGAAAGACAGATTTTTCCCGGTAACTCTCGCCCTTTTGTGTGGCCTAGTGGAGCAAGAACCAGAATCTCATCAATGGGTGGATTTGTTGCTCCCGCACCCGAGGACTCTGTTAACTGGCGTGACAGCATCTCCTACGGAGGAAATTTCTTCCTTGCCCTTGATAGCGGACACTACTGCATGCTGAAGGGTACAAGCACAATACCTGACACGACAACCATGACAGATACACTTGTTGTAAAAGGACAGATTCAGCCGCTCATGGGCATACGGGTATTTAACGAACTTATCTAAACGGTAATAATCATGTGAGTGGGGGGGAGAGTCGCAAAACTCTCCCCCTTCTTTTTGCTATTGCTATGGAGTAAGCCTCTTGATATCTCTTGGGAACATGGTGGTAAGACGGATATTATCCACACCCAGAAGCCTTGCTGTCACTCTTTCAAGACCGATTGCAAGCCCGCCGTGAGGTGGTAAACCATACTTGTGTGCCTGAAGATAGCTTTCAAAATCGTCAGGGTTCAAATCCATTGCAGCCATCTTATCTATCTGTTCCTGATAATCATTGATCCTCTGGCCACCAGTGGTGATCTCCAGGCCTCTGAACAAAAGGTCAAAACTTAGGGTAGTCCCTGGATTTTCAGGGTCATCCTTTGTGTAGAAGGGTCTTTTTTCAGTTGGGAAATGGGTGACGAACACAAAATCACAGTTCCAGTTCTTCGCAGAGTAGGTACACAGTGCCCTTTCCTCCTCCGGCTCAAGGTCAGGCTCGTCAGAGTAGTCTTTCCCTGTGATCTCTCCGGCAATTTTGTGGGCTTCTGCAAGAGTAACTACGGGAATATCATCCTCAATAACAGGAATATCCGCATCGAGAAGTGCAAGCTCCGGTGCGCAGGTTTCCTGCAGGTAGTTGAGACAGTACTTGAGTAAAGCAGTTTCCATTTGCATTACATCTGTATGGTCTTTCACAAAACCCATCTCAAAATCCAGAGAGGTATATTCATTGATATGGCGACTGGTTTGATGAGGCTCTGCCCTGAACACTGGACCAACCTCGAAGACCCTCTCATAAATACCCACACCCATCTGCTTGTAAAACTGAGGAGATTGTGCAAGATAGGCAGGTCTACCGAAGTAGTCCACAGTGAAAATATTGGCTCCACCCTCCGCTCCGGCAACACCGATCTTCGGGGTGCGTATCTCTGTAAATCCATGTTCACGAAGAAAATCTGCGAAAGCTCTTGCAAATGCTTCTGAAATCTTAAGCCTGGCTCTCTCTACAGGATGACGGAGGCTCAGTGGTCTGAGATCAAGATTTGTATCAATGTGAAGGTCCAGAATCTTCTTTGAAAGATCAACAGGTGGATGCTCCGCAGGAATTGATACTATCTCAACTTCTTCAACCTGAATTTCGATACTGTTCGGATTTATGGATTTGTCTTTGATCTTTGCGTTCTTCACAACCCCGGTGATTCGAACTGACTGCTCCTCTGCCAGCCCATCTATCAACTCCTCATTTCCATCACGGCCAATTACACACTGAAGCAGACCGTCATGGCGACGTATGACTATAAAGGCACCCCATCCAAGTCTGCGGATTCTCTGGATCATGCCGTGAACGGTGACATTCTGTCCATCCATCCCGGTCAACTCTGCTGCACTGAGCAGTTTCTGATCAGTAGCGGTGGATACTCTGTACATCAATCATCTCCTGTATTCTCCCCGGCTGACCTCAGCAGACGATTAGGCGTGCCTGCGAAATGAGCCTGGGCTTTTTTCATTGCCTTTTCAATTGCTTCCAGCCGGAGGAATATACCAGAAGGGATGCGTTCCACCTTAATCATTCTGTAGCGAAGCAGTTTCAAATCACAGAGTAATTTGAGAGTAGAGGGCTGATAATGAGTACGGGAACGTTCACGAAAAAGCCATAATGCTTTTCGGTTTTCCAATAGGGCTGCCTCTTTTTCTAACTGAAATGATTTTTTTAGACGATCGAGAAATCTCTCCATTAATCGGAGTTCTCCCTCAACTTCAGCTACTGTTCTTAGATTTCCACTCATCCTGAATTTGCCTTATATTCTGCCATTAAATTATCAGAAACACTATGTCATTGTAAAGATAGCAAATAACCCCCGAGGAGGGAAGATGAGGATTCTCGCAGTAAATCCAGGCTCAACATCAACAAAGATTTCAGTTTTTGAGGATGAAAAGGAAGTATGGGACCTTAAATTGTCTCACTCTCCCGAAGAGTTATCTCCTTTTGGACCCAATATATTTGAGCAGTACGGGTTCAGACGTGATGTGATTGTTGCAGCCTTGCAGGAAGCAGACTATCCGATAGAAAGTTTTAACGGAATAGTTGGAAGGGGTGGATTAGTAAAGCCCATTCCTGGTGGTACATACCAGGTTGACCAAAACCTTCTCAAGGATCTCGAGATCGGAATTCTCGGGCAGCATGCATCCAATCTTGGCGGACCAATAGCCGCCGAACTGGCGTTAACGGCGAACTGCCCTGCATACATTGTAGACCCTGTGGTGGTGGATGAAATGGAGCCCATAGCAAAGTTTACTGGAAATCCCCTTCTTTCCCGAAGAAGTATTTTTCATGCCTTGAATCAGAAAGCAGTTGCCAGAAAGGCAGCAGACCAACTCCATAAGAAATACGAGGAATGCAATTTCATCGTTATACATCTCGGTGGAGGGATAAGCGTTGGAGCCCACAGAAAAGGCAAGGTTGTTGACGTAAACAACGCTTTGGACGGAGATGGTCCTTTCACTCCGGAAAGATCAGGTGGATTACCTGTAGGTGATCTTGCAAAACTCTGTTATTCAGGTGATTACGCCCTTGACGACATTAAGAGAATGATCAAAGGTCATGGTGGTATAGTGGCATACCTGGGAACAAATGACATGATGAAAGTAGAAGACGAAGTTGAAGCTGGAAATCTGGAATGGTTGAAGGTTTACCAGGCAATGGCATATCAGATCGCCAAGGAAACCGGAGCAATGGCTGCTGTACTCCATGGGAAGATTGATGCGATTGTTGTTTCCGGCGGAATTGCCTATGACAAAAAATTCATAGGCTGGCTGAAAGAAATGATTGAGTTCATAGCACCTGTAGTTGTTTACCCCGGTGAGATGGAAATGGAAGCACTTGCCCTGGGAGCATTCCGAGTTCTGACAAAACAGGAAAAACCGAAAATTTACAATCCCGAATAGAGATCCGGAGGCAATCATAATGAGCGACAAGTTTAATAAGGCAAAAGAGGCATGGGAGAACACAACTCTCGCCAAGGTTCTTGGGCGATTCCCTGAGCGAAAAGAACATTTCTTAACAGGCTCAGGCAACAACGTTGAAAGAGTATACTTTCCTGAAGAGCCAGAAGAAAAGTACCTTAAGGAATCTGGTTTCCCGGGAGAATATCCCTACACCAGAGGTGTTCAACCAACTATGTACAGGGGAAGGCTCTGGACAATGCGCCAGTATGCCGGGTTTGGCAGTGCAGTAGAGTCAAACAACAGATACAGGTACCTTCTTGATGCCGGGCAGACTGGTCTTTCGGTAGCCTTTGATCTGCCTACACAGATAGGATACGATTCGGATCATCCTCTCTGTGCCGGAGAAGTGGGCAAAGTGGGTGTGGCCATTGACAGTCTTTCTGACATGGAACTTCTTTTTAAGGACATCCCACTGGACAAGGTCTCCACATCAATGACCATCAATGCTCCTGCTGCAGTTCTTCTCGCCATGTATATTGCTGTGGCGGAAAAGCAGGGAGTTTCAAGTGATAAGCTCCGTGGAACAATTCAGAATGACATCCTCAAGGAATACATGGCCAGGGGAACCTACATATTCCCTCCGGGACACTCCATGAGGTTGATAACTGACATTTTCGGGTTCTGCAGGGAAAGTGTTCCAAAATGGAACACAATCTCCATCAGTGGTTACCACATCAGAGAAGCAGGCAGTACAGCCGCACAGGAAGTTGGCTTCACCATAGCCGATGGCATTGCCTATGTGGAAGCCGCCACCAAAGCAGGATTGAATGTAGATGATTTTGCTCCAAGGTTAAGCTTCTTCTTCAACGCCCATAATGATCTTTTCGAGGAAATTGCCAAGTACCGGGCAGCAAGAAGAGTCTGGGCAAGAGTGATGAAAGACAGATTTAACGCAACAAACCCGAAGAGCCTCATGCTGAGATTCCACACCCAGACAGGCGGATCAACCCTTACAGCACAGCAACCGGACAACAACATCGTAAGAGTTGCTATTCAAACTCTTGCAGCAGTAATGGGAGGAACTCAGAGTCTCCACACTAACAGTCGTGACGAAGCTCTGGCCCTGCCCACACAGCATGCAGTAACCATCGCTCTCCGAACTCAGCAGATCGTCGCCCATGAAAGCGGTGTTACAAATACCATTGACCCCCTTGCCGGCAGCTATTTTGTGGAAAATCTCACTGACCGGATAGAGGAAGATGCAATGAACTACATTACCAACATCGACAGCATGGGTGGAATGGTCAAATCCATTGAAGAAGGCTATCCTCAGCGTCAGATACAGGACGCGGCATACGACTACCAGAAAAGCATTGAATCAGGAGAAAGAATTGTTGTGGGTGTTAATAAATTCCAACAGGAGGAGCCTCCTCCCACTGGCCTCCTGAGAGTTAACCCGGCAGTGGAAACTGCCCAGAGAGATAAACTGAGCGCAGACAAGAGCGGGAGAGACCACATAAAAGTAAATGAAACTCTGGCTACCTTGAGAAAAGTCTCCAGGACTTCAGACAACCTTATGCCGGCAATTCTTGAATGTGTAAGATGCTACGGTACACTGGGTGAAATTTGTGGAGTACTCAGAGAGGAATTCGGGGAGTACCAGCCCAAAACTGTTGTGTAGCTTTCACTACTCTTTTTGTAGGTAATTGCAGGGGATGGATTGAATCTGGTTCAATCCATCCCCTTGACACAATAACCTTTCCGGATTATTCTTTCCAGGGTGTCTCCAATTATTAATTTCTATGGAAGGATGACGAAGATGAAGATTTTTGTTCTTGTTTTGATGGTAGTAGCAGTTGCTTTTGCAGCAATGGATTCTGCTCCAAATACAGCTGTTCCTCAGTCCGGAACGGACACATGGCTGGAAGAGATCGCCTATTTCGATGTAGAAGCAGCGGGTATTCCCACTGCGTATACAGTAGGATGCGGCTGGGATGGTGTTAATTTCTGGATTACAAACGGAGCAGGCCAGGGTGGTGCACCAACAGGAATGTTCTACCTTTTTAGTCATGATGGTATTCTCCTCGACAGTTTTCCACAGGTTGAAGCGCCAGGCTGGGGTCTTCGCGATCTCTGCTGTGACGGTACTTACATGTTCGGCAGTGTAACTTCTAATATCGATTACTACGACATCACTACATACACTAAGGTTGGAAGTTTCGTAGGTGCTTTAAACCCGAACCGTGCTCTTGCTTACGACGGTACATACTTCTACACCAGTTCTTTCTCCACTGATGTATTGCAGCTTACCTGGGATGGTGTCAGCGGATCAACAGCCACCAGTACTACCTGGTCAACAAATGCCACCAGTGCTTACGGCGCAGCATGGGATACTCTGGGTGACTGCCTCTGGGTAACAAGTGCTAATGGTACCGGTACTGTTGATCAGATTGCTTCAGACGGTTCTCTGATTGATCATCATATCCTTATGCCAGGTGCAACAATGGGTGGAGCCACAATGGCTCTTGTAGCTCCAATTAATGAGCTTTACATCCTCGAGCAGGGCTCCCCTGACGGTATGCACGGCTACGATGTAAACCCAACTGCGCTTGAGCGCGAAACCTGGGGTTCAATTAAGAGCTTGTTCTAAACAAATTTAGACAGCTTATCAGAGGAGGCTCCATTCGGAGCCTCCTTTTTGCACTGCACGATTAAGAGCATAATTGTTCCACTTTCCCGGTTCCATTGTATATTCAGCCATGAGTCTGGTCGTTGATGTTTTTTTCAAAGGGGTTACGCATGATGAAATTGCTGTCGATTCCAGTTCTGTTGATTCTGTTTACCGGTTGCAGTACTCCTGAAGGAAATACCTGGCTGATAAGAACAAACACAGATGAAATATCTATTGTAGAAGCAGGAATCGTCTGGGACGGTCTGGACCATGAAGCAAGAACTGTTTTCCTATCAGGCAGCAATCCCGTTGGCGATTTCATTACAACACTTGGCAGAAAATCCATGGTTGCAGCTGAAATAAATACTGCTTCGTACCTGCACTCCAGTCTTATTCAAAACATGAAAATATGTTGGATAATCAACTCGGCTGTCATAGCTTACACAGATTCTCTATCAGAGAATCTCAGAAATGATATAAGTGAGGAAGACATTTCCAATTACGGAGATCTTCTTGGCAGTATTGTCTGGTATTCTTCCAGTATCTCAGGTCAACATGGACCCGAAAGACTTCCAGACCTGCCATGGAATATCGCGTTTGCTTTTGATTCTATGAGTTCCGGCTCAACCGTGGAAATAGAAGGAGTTTTCTATACACTGGATTCTATAACAACCTCACCACAGGAGATGATAGAAGAAACCCTTGCTGATACTGACAGATTTACTACATTTGCCAGGAGCAGTCTTGTGGAAAGCCGCCTGCAAAGAAATCTGTTATCCCTGAAGTATCAGGTGCTTGAAACACTGAGCATTGATTCCGCTTCAGTAATCTCATACTGTACCCAGCGGGAGTTGACAGAAGATGCAGCTATACTTGCCACTTGGGAAGGTGGCTCAATCTCAGCAGTTGATTTTGATGGTATTGCTGTTTTTCTTTCACTGGGGCGACCGGGCATAGAGGTCTCGGTACCATGGGTACTTCACAATCTTGCGAATCAGGCCCGTCTGACCAATATAGCAGATCTGTATGCCACTGAATATCCGGACGATTATGGAAGAATTACCCAGGGAGGAAACAATTTCGCATTTGACAGTGCAAGTGAACTGCTTTATTCCACGAATGTTACAAACATGACAGAAATGTCCGACTCTCTGGTTATGGCAGCATACGAGAGAATGTCCTCAATTCCTGAGATGCCGCAGTCCCGAGTATTCGAATCTGTAGTTGTTCCAGCAGGTATCCTGGATGATGCTCTTGAGTTATTGGAAAACGATGGCGATCTGCTCTCTTTCGGTTATCCGGGATATCCGGAATTTCTTAGTTCCGGCCATGAATTCCTCTCAAGGCCGGTTTACCTCTCCGAGCTTCCGTCCCCTCTGGATGTCTCTCTCTTCCTTCTTGAAGAGGAGGAAACGGAATGGCAAAGACCTGTTGAAGTTCAAGAAGACCTGTTCCTTTTTTACAGACTTGTAGAGATAATTCCATCCTGCCCGGCTTCTTTCGAACAACTTGAACAGTCGATCAGAACCAATCTCCGTATACATCATGAAGAGCAGAGAACCATGGAATGGATGTGTGAGTTAGAGGCTTCTTATCAGCTTCAGATCAACAATGACATTCTGGGGAAACTTCCTCTTGATCCTTCTGCATGGAGTGAACTGTAGTTGTCTGGATTTCTTCTCTTCTTTCTACCATTCACCGTTGTTCTGAGCTCTGTATTTCCAGGCCTCTTTGACTCTACAATGATGTCACGGCTGGCGTTGTATCCGCTGGCCGGTGCTGTTATTCTTTTCTTTGGAAGAAAAAGTATTTCCCGTACCCACATGATTGTCGGAGCATTAATTGGGCTGCTTCCTGCTCTATCTCTATTGTGGGGAACCTCCATAGTCGGAGGGATTCCTTTTGCTGTCAGATGGATCTCTTTCGGAATGATGATACTGGGCTTCTCCGGAACTATTGCTCGATGGGGGCTCAAGTCTCATCTGGCTGGTCTTGTAGCAGCAGCTGTAATTACTTCCATGGTAATGATTGCAGCAGGGGCTGACACCATAACAGGTAATGCAAATAGAGCAGGCATGGTCCTTGCTCTTGGATTTGTAGGTAGTCTCATTCTCTTCAATAAGAAAAGGCTGTACTCCTGGCTGGCATCTTCTCTTATCATTACCGGGGTCCTGTTATCCTCGTTCTATATTGGATGGATAGCATGTCTCGCCGCCGGATCTGTATACTTCTTGTGGGCTCGGTGGAAGATAAGAACATGGATGATACTTACTCTGATGATAGTTGGACAGATCATCTTTGCAGCGTTCCCGCAGTATGCAGCAAGAACAGGACCTACCCTTGAACTTCGCACAAGGATATGGCGATACTCCGCGATGCTCTTCAAAGAAAATATCCCGCTTGGAGTAGGCATCGGTTCTGCAAGATTGAAGATTTTCAACGGAGCAGAGCCTGAACTGAGAATCCTTGCTGGTGGTAATAAAAGGATAGATTATCTGCATTCAGAACCTCTCACCATGATCTCTGAATTGGGTATTCCCGGATTGCTTCTACTTCTGTTCATGCTTTACTGGTTCACAAAAAAATGTAAATCTGTCGAACAGCTGGCATTGCTTACTGCGTTCTGGCCCATCTTTACCAGTGATCTGCCACTCGCCACTCCTCTGGGAGCCATCCCGGCAGCTCTTTTTCTGGGAGCAATTCCATCCTTAAGAGAAAATAGAATTTCTGTTCCGGTTTTTCTTCCTGTTCTGGCATTAATCCTCTCAATGTACTGGTTCTTTATGGTGGTTACAGGTTATTCAGCAATGGGAAATGCCGAAAGACGATCAGTAACTAATATTGAACTTGCTTGTGAAAGAATTCCATGGGAGGAAAGGGTTTTTCTGGTGGCAGGACAAATTCACCTGCAGAATGACATGACTTTGTCAGCCCTGGAAGACTCCAGGCACTTCATTGACCTCTATCCCGACTATTTCCGGGGATGGGAACTCAGAGCCACTGCACTGGCCGCTGCTGGAAGAGAAAGCAGTTCAAGCTCGGCATGGGCAAAGGCTGCTTTGCTGGTTCCTGACAACATTGTATACCCTGACAGGTATTTCTATGCTCTTAACGCAATACAGCCAGGAATGAATCCGGATACTGCAATTGCGATTTCAAGTGTGCTGATAGAATCGAGAGATAGTATAAAGTTACTGATCACCGGCATAGACTCTGCTCAATCGCTCTTCATTATTAGTAAACTCCTGGATCTTTCGGATCAGTGCAGACCTCTATCCAGTTATCATGCAGCCCAAATATGGTTTATGGCTATCAGTCATGCTGTGTATACAGAAGATCATCTCCCGAGTGATCTTTCCATGAGAATTCTTGAAGCTGAAGATGATCTCTACCAGTTTCTGGACCCGGATTGGACAATGAAAGCTGACGATTTCATCCAGGCATTGAAAAATTAATCAGGGATGGAACCGTTGTCAGTTCCATCCCCAGATTGGCTTATCTTATAAAACAGAGCTTTTCTGTGGAAGTAACTCCTTCATTTATGGCTCTCACCAGGTAGATACCTGTCTGAAGACTGCTGAAGGTTTCGCTGTGATTCCCTGAAATTACCTCTCGACCTGTCATATCATGAACAGTAAACTCTCCCTGGGACGAGATAGTAACAGCACCCATTGCAGGATTTGCACTGAAGTGAATGGAAGGGGCAATTGCAGGAGTATCATCTTCAATCCCCAGCATATGCATTGCAGGCATAATGGTAGGGTCACCAATGACAACCATTCCAAGATGCCAGTACTTCTCAGACTGGGAGAATCCTCCACTTATTATGTGATTCCACCAGGCTTTATAAGCCTCGCCGAAACTATCTCCATCACCCAGGGGCTCATAGAATCTTGCGAATTGAAGCATGGCACCACTCTTTGTACTGCCTATGGCAGCAAGCCCCATCTCAGTTCCGAATACATAAGCACACCCCATACACCAGTTTGATGTAAAGCGGCAGTTGGAACATGCAAAAAGGTTATAGAATCTTGATGGAGGATCGTCCAGCCAGATATGCCCTGATGTGGTACTTGGACCGGGATCCCACTGATGCACTGTGGGTCCTGAGTGAACGAATGGGCTGATCCATGTGTAGCCCTCCTGAAGTCTGTTCTCTCTATAGTCCGTACCATTGGTAGCGCTTGTTGGATAGTTAACAAGCTCAACCTCGTCGTAGAGTTCTTCCATTGCAGAACGGTACTGATTCCCCCACTGTGCCCAGTCATCATCAACATAGCAAAGTGCGCTGAGTTCAGGGTCTCCGTTCAGCCGCCAGTCATGGAGTCTTGTGAGGTAAGACTCGATAAGATCATACTCATCACCGAGGATAAGAACGCTGGTGGTAATTCTGCCAGTATAGATCTCCGGAAACAGATCTCCGCTCCAGCCATCATAGATACTGTCCTGTCCGGCAGTACCAATACCGGGATAACCAATCCAGTTATCTTCCCATACTCCGTCCAGATCCATGTAGAAATAGTCACTGGGAAACGTCTCGTTTGACTTGGCCATGTTATCAACGGTGCATGACCACGGCGCAGGAATGTCTCCTACAAACACCACTCCCTCAAGACCATCTGCATACAACTCTGCAAGCCATGCCCTTATCTCAACAGGATCCGCATAAGTGATCTCAACAGCGGCGCAGAAATTACCATCACTCTGGATGTCCACAAGCCATTCATCGATGAGAGCTGAATCAAGGCTGTCAGACATATACTCTTCCATTACAATAAGAAAATCTGAACCTCTGGCTTCTCCCCGGACAGGTGTAACTCTAAGTTCAGAATATTCCGGCTGCTCAGCCCGGTACTCGGCGTATGTTCCCGGCTGGAAATCAGTTTCAAGATTTCTTGTAATTGGTGTTTCATCATAAACACCCGCAATCAGCAGAAGGATCAACAAAGGCATGACAACTCCTAACTTAAGTAAGCCATGAGATCCAGCAGCTTAACTGCCAGATTCATTGCTGGGATGAGAATGCTGGAAATAACGCCTGTAAAAAGAAGCCCGAACACTATGAACATTCCAAATCGCTCAAGCTTCATGTAGTGCCATAATGCTTTTCCCTTAAGAAAACGGGCAACAATTCTGCTGCCGTCTAGAGGAGGAATTGGAATGAGATTGAAAACCATGAGCATCACATTGATAACAGAAACATATGCAAAAGTTCTTGCAAAAAATGCTGGAAGAAAGCCACCGGTCAAGTGAAGAAGAACGCTGAGCACAATAGCGATAGACAGGTTTGCTGCAGGTCCCGCCATGGCCACAAGCATCATTCCCTTCTGGGGATTTCTGAAGTAGGCAGGATTAACAGGAACAGGTTTTGCCCACGCAAACAGAAAAGGTGATTTCATAAAAATAAGCATCGCAGGTAAGATGATTGTTCCAAATAAGTCAATATGAACAATGGGGTTGAAAGAGAGTCTGCCTGCCCGGGATGCAGTTGGATCTCCAAGCTTATAAGCTGTAAAACCATGGGCTATCTCATGGCAGACTACACTGAAAAAAACCATAACAAGAACAAGTGGCATTTCCATTAACATGTTACTTTATCTCCTTCTTCCTGCAAGAAGCAGCCAGAGCATCTGTCCAATGGCAGCAAGAGCACTGGCGACATAAGTAAGAGCAGCTGCGGTTAGAACTTTTTTAACTCCTGCTACATCAGACGGAGGAAAGCCCCGCTCCTTTTCAAGCCAGCTGACAGCCCTGGCGCTGGCGTTGAATTCAACTGGAAGAGTTACCAGCTGAAACAACAGAGCTGCACTGTACAGAGCAACTCCAATGTAGATCAAATTCGTCATACGAAAGAAAAACCCGCCCAGAAGAAGTGGGAACAACATCTGACTGCCCAGATTGGCCACTGGAACCAGTGCTGTTCTGAATTTAAGAGGAGAATATCCCATTGCATGCTGTACGGCATGGCCAGCCTCATGGGCAGCAATCCCGATGGCAGCAACCGAATCACTGGCATAAACACCGCTTGAAAGTCTAAGTGTTTTCGACCGGGGATCGTAATGGTCTGTGAGTTTTCCCTGTACCTGTTCAATGCCAATGTTTGCAAGCCCATAATTATCCAGAATGCTTCTCGCCATTGATGCACCGGTAAGTCCGAGGCCATTCCGGACTTTACTGTATTTGTTAAAAGTTGAATTCACTCTGGAACGGGCGATCATTCCAAGAATAAACGCGGCAATGATCACAAGGATACCCGGATTCATATCGTACATCATTTGAAAAAGCATAATTTCACCCTTCTTTAATCATACAGATATGCAATTCCGTTTCCAGAGCTATCCGGATGAATACCAGAAACATAATAGATCCGGAGTGCAGCCTGCGTCACCGATGGGCCATGTCGGCGCATGTGGAGCATATCCTTCCCATTGTTGAACTGATCAAAGCTCTCTCCAGCGGTTTTTCAAGGCTGGGCAGATCTTTTACATGAATAGCAAGACGGAAAACTCTGCTTCCCGAGAACAGCGATGGTCCGGCAGAAGACCAGAATACACTGCATGCTCTCTTCCATGGAGTTCGGGTTGCAAATACCACTGCAGGAATTGTGTGTGTGACTCCCCCTGCATGCTCAATAGCCCAGCGGTACTCAATCCACTTAAAGGGGAAACCTTTCAGAGCTTCTCTGGTTCCACGGCTGTATAACCAGGCGGGTGCAGTAAACCCCGATGGCGGTTCTCCCAGAACGTCAGACATTATTTTGAAGCCCTGATCAATTCTAATAGCAGCATCGTCCCTTGAAAGAGACAGAAATTCTCCCTCACCCTTTGTGAATAGTTTGCCTTCCATAGAAAACTTCTCTTGAGTATCCAGGTGATACAATCCATGTTGTGCAATTTCCACACCTGCCCCATTCAATTCACGAAGCCAGGAGCAGAATTCCGGAAACTTATCGATTCTTCCCCCGGAATGATAATCAGGCACAACCAGCATTGTAAAATTTGCTCCGGTTCTCTTCATGATCATATCTGTCAACTGCCGGGAACGATCAAACATCGCCGGTGTAACGTCATGAAGAGAGACCAGTATTTGCTTCACTACTTAATTGTATCCCCAGGTTTTGAGTCAGCAGCAGGCTCCAGGAGGAATACTCCGGATTCACCGTCGCTGGCCATTAGCATTCCATGACTCATAACTCCGCAGAGTTTCGCCGGTTTCAAATTGCACACCACGGCAACCAGCCGCCCCTGAAGTTCTTCTTTTGTGTAATGGGGCTTCATGCCTGCAACCACAGTTCTGACCCTGTCACCTGTATCAACTTCAACCTTGTAGAGTTTTTTTGCTTTCTTGATATCTTCAACTGAAAGAATTCTACCCACTTTGAACTCAATCTTCATGAACTCTTCAAAATCAACTTCAGGGGTTTCTTCAACATTTTCTTCCACTAAGGGAGTTTCAGATTTGTCCATCACTTTTTCAAAACCATCTTCCAGCTTTTTGAAGAGAATCTCTGCCTCTCCAAGTTTTAATCCCGACTCAAGGAGAACAGTACCTGCATCAGACCATTTGAGCTCATCCAGACCCAGCATTCTTCTGATTTTTTCCGCAGAGAAAGGGATAAATGGCTCAAATATCACAGCAAGTGAAACACAGAGGTTCAAACAAGTTGCTACAGTTACGGCACACTGATCCGGATCTGTCTTCAATGATTTCCATGGCTTGGCCGTATCAAAGTATCTGTTGCCTTCTCGTGCAAGTTCCATTGCCACGCCAATGGCTTTTTTGAATCTGAATGATTCCATCAGAACAGCGATCTCTTCAGCTGTCTCTCCGGCCCTGTTAAGCAAAGTCATATCCAGGTCAGCAGATGGAACTCTGCCTTCAAATTTGCTTAAGGTGAACTTCAGAGTTCGGTTAATGAAATTACCCAGCACATCCGCCAACTCATTGTTCCTGGTCTGATACTCTCTCCATGAGAAATCGGAATCTCTGTTCTCAGGAGCGTTTACAACAAGAGCATAACGCATTGGATCAGGGTCAAAATGATCCAGATAATCCCCCATGTTGATTCCGGTACCACGGCTTGTGGAAAACTTCTGTCCCGATATGTTGAGATACTCGTTAGCCGGCACATTCCAGGGCAGATTAAAATTCCCAAGGCCGTGAAGAAGGGATGGCTCAATAATGCAATGGAACACTATGTTGTCCTTGCCTATGAACTGAACAAGCTTTGTCTCCGGATCCTGCCAGTACTTACGCCATTCATCCGGATCTTTTCCTGCTTTCGAGAAGTATTCCATTGTACTGCTGATGTATCCAAGAACTGCTTCAAACCAGACGTACAAAACCTTACCCTTTGCCTCTTCAAGAGGTACTGGGACTCCCCATGAAATATCTCTTGTTATTGCCCTTTCACGCAGACCATCACTCAACCAGCTGTGACAGTACTTCAATACATTTGTTTTCCAGTCAGACTGCCCTCCAAGCCAGCCCTCAAGCCATTCCTGAAATCTATCAAGCAATAGGAACCAGTGCCTTGTAACTCTGGTTTCCGGAGTCGCGCCACAGATTCCGCACCTGGGGTTTATGAGCTCAAAAGCCTCAGTCCATGTTCCACAGCTCTCACATTGATCTCCGCGAGCATCCTCTGAACCGCACTTGGGACACGTTCCATTGATGTATCTGTCAGGAAGATATCTCTTGCAATCCGGACAGTAGAGTTGTTTCATATCTTTCGGAAGAATGTATTCCTTTTCAAGCAGGTCAAGAAATACACTCTGAGCAAACTCAATGTGTTCAGGGCGAGTAGTTCTGGAAAAATTATCAAAAATGATCCCGAATCTTTTGAAATCCCCGGCAATGATGTCATGGTACTTGTTCACTACTTCCATTGGGGTAATTCCCATTTTTTCAGCGGCGATTGTAATTGGTACACCATGTTCATCGGTTCCGGAACAGAATAGAACGTCGTTGCCGGACATCCGAATGTACCTCACGTAGATATCTGCAGGAAGATAGGCCCCGGCAAGATGCCCCAGATGTTTCGGTCCGTTTGCGTATGGAAGCGCGCTTGTCACCATGTAACGAGACATCAGCTTTTCCTCTCTTCCTTCTTTTTATTCCTTCTTCGATATCTGCCGCGATCTCTGTTTCTAGATTTTTTCTCCGGTGTCTCTGAACTTGATTCCGCTACCACAGTGGAAGCATCAACATTCACTTCGGGTTTCTTCTCCGAACCGGTTTGTGCTCTCTGTTTCTGTCTCTGTCCCGGCTTCGGTCTCTGCTTTGGCCTGGCTTTTTGCTTTGCCTTTTGTTTTTCTTTATCTGCAGGCAAAGAAACTTTTTTCTTATCTACAGCTGCAGTTTCAGGAAGAGTGGTCATTGTTCGTCTTCGATGAAAGTCCTCTATGGGCAGTACTTCCTCGTCTCCGTTTCCCTCCCAGAGAAGAAGCACTGTTTCCTTAAAAATATTGACATCCTTCACAAGTGCCTGTATGCCGTTGACCCTGAGCTTCAGACCAACCCGAGGATATGTTTTTGAAGCCTTGTGGTAAAAATCTGTTTCGTAATCCAGGCAGCACATCAAGCGACTGCACGCACCGGAAACTTTACTTGGGTTAGGTGATAAGTGTTGGTCTCTAACAGATTTAAGTGTAACAGACTTAAACTCATTAAGAAAACCTGCACAACAGAGCTGCCTGCCGCAGATTCCCACGCCGTCCTTGTACTTTGCATCATCTCTGACGCCGATCTGACGCATCTCAATCCTGGCTCTGAATGCAGATGCCATGTCACGCACAAGCCCTCTGAAATCAGTCCTCTGATCTGCGGTAAAAAATATTCTGATTCTGTTCCGGTCCAGCTGTGACTCACAATCTGTAAGACGCATATCCAGACTTCGAACCTTTACTCTCTTTTGGCAGTAGACCAGTACTTCTTTCTCAAAATCACGGTTTGATCTGAAATTTTCCATGTCAATCTCTGCTGATATTCGAAGAAAATTCCCTTCTATACGAGCCATATTGCTTTCACAGGGGGGCAATTTGGCCACTACTCTGCCCATATCCTCCCCGCGATCCACAGAAACAACGGCCATCTCGCCTATATTCACAGGTTGCTTTGTTTTGTTTGCAAACGTTAGCAATCTTCTTGATTTAAACGCTAGTTGAATAATCTCTATTGGTTGATTCTCCATTGTGCGAGCATCCTCATCTTTCATGTCAATGCCCAATCCTGGAACCTGCTACTGCAGCAGAAAAAGCCATTGAAGGTGATACATTAGCTCTCAATCTCTGTTCACACAGGCTGAACAGCATTTCCATCCGCTGAAAAACTTCATCGTCGATACCGGTTACCTCAGGCACCGATTCTCTGGTTAACGGTGTAGCTCCTGCGAATTCTCTTCTCAGGTCGTGGATCAGTGAATTCATCTCTGAGCAAAGGGAGAGAATTCCTTCTCTGCCAAGTTTCCGGGACAAACCTTCAACTTCAGACACAAGTTCCATGTCTCCAAGATTTTTGTTGAATATCAACTCAAAAACATCCTCCACCTGGCTCTTGTTCTTTTTCTTTTTCCTGTTCAGCGTCAGAGCTCTACCGGGACATCCATCAGAGAGAAAAGCCAGTGCTGATGCTTCATCAGCTGAAACTCCAATTCTTTCCATAAGCAGTTCTTCCAGCATGGAGGTAGTAAGCCTCCCGAATCTTACAGTGTGTGCTCTGGATCTCACTGTTGGCAGCATACCTGAGACCCTTGAGGTTACAAGGACAATAAGAGCTCCGGCAGGAGGCTCTTCCAGAGTTTTAAGAATGGCGTTGGCCGCTTCTCTTCTCAACCGGTGAGCATCATAAATTATTTCTACATACCCGTATCCTTCAAATGATTTCCTGGATAATCTGTGTCCCATTTCTCGCATCTGATCAATGGAAAGATAGGTATTCCCTTCAATGCGAAGAGGTGTGATTCCGTCTTTTGCCCTTGTTTTAAACAAGTCTACAATATCTTCGTTCTTAGTGGTCTTCATTCTGGGAATGGTTATTCTTACATCGGGATGTATCAGATCATCAATCTGTCTGCATTGTTTGCACTGTCCACAAAAACCTTTCTCAATCTCCGGGCATATCCTTGCCTTTGCAAGATCAAGAGCAGCAGTCAGTCTGCCGCTTCCATCGGGACCAGCCAGAATGTAAGCATGAGCAAGCCTGTCCGCACTCACTGCAGATGAAAGAATTTCCTTGGCCTGGTTCTGTCCCTTCAGGGTGGAAAAAAGCTTCATCTCTACTCCAGATACTCGAGTGGATTTACCGGTTGACCTGCACGACGAATTTCAAGGTAACAGCCTGACCTTCCACCGGGCAAAGATCCGGTCATTCCAAGGAAAGATCCGGAATTCACGGTCTCTCCCCTGTCGACCTCAAGACTTCCAAGGTGTGCGTAAACACTGTAGTAACCGTCAAGGTGATCAAGAACTACCATTCTTCCCATGTTTAGAAATTCTCGTGCGTAAAGTACTACGCCGGGGCCTATGGTAGAAACTCTGGCAGAATTTCCTGCAACCGCAATGGAAACACCGTCACTGATAGTTTCTGTTCCATACACCGGATCCTGATCCAGACCGAATCCCCTTATGATTGTTCCTCTCACCGGCCAGTTAACCGATCCGCGATTAACTGCAAGGTAGGCAGTGGCAGAAATATCAACAGGTGGAATTGAAGAGGTGGATACACTGGATCTAAGGGTGGTTACGAATGCTGAAAGCTGCTGCCTTCGCTGCTCTATAGCATCCGCTGAATCACGAGCAGCGGCAATATCGCTTTCAAGACTCTGGCGAAGAAGAGTTTGCCGTTCTTCCTCTCGATATATCCGTTCCTGCGCAGCTTCCATCTGAACCCTCAGCACTCTTACATCTTCAACCAGTATCTCCAGGGAATCGCGGTACTCAGAAAGAGAATCTCCTGATTGCTCAAGATACTGCATTCGAGTGATAGCGCTTTCTGCCAGATGATCCATGAAACACATCCGTCTGAGGTATCTGCTGATTCCGCCTGGAGCGAACAATACCGATGACCCCACAAGCCTTCGGTGAGAATAGAGAAAGAGTATGTACTCCTCAACCCCCGTTTCCAGTTCTGCCCTTGCTGAATCGGTAAGGAACCACCTCTGGTCAATGCTGTGGATATCCATGGTAATTCTTGCTTCACGAGCTGCAAGTTCGTTGTAATATCCCCGGGCAGCTCCGAGATGTTCATGAATTCCAAGAAGAATCTCTTCACTGGATGCCTGTCTGCTCTCAAGCTCCTCCAGATACAATCTGGTCTGTTCAAGTCTAACATCCAGACTGTCGATTCCGGTGTCACCCAGCAATACAAGGCAAATAACGGCTAACACCCCAAGGCCCATCAGCAACTCCTATTTAAGCAATCTAGATGCAAGTTCCTCTGCCTTATCGGTTCTTTCCCAACTGAAACTACCATCGTCCCCGGGGATTCTTCCAAAATGGCCAAAGGCTGCAGTCTTCCTGAATATCGGTTTTCTGAGACCAAGTGCATTGATTATTTCATAAGGTTTCAGCGGGAAGATCTCAGTGACTGCCTTCTCTATATCAACAACATTCCCGACTCTTTCCGTTCCGAATGTATCTACCCTTACGCTTACCGGTTCTGATCTTCCGATTGCGTATGCAAGCTGAATCTCACATCTATCCGCAACACCGGAGGCAACAATGTTCTTGGCTATATATCTAGCCATGTAGGCGGCACTTCTGTCTACTTTGGTGCTGTCTTTGCCGCTGAAAGCTCCACCACCGTGTCGACCCATTCCACCGTAAGTGTCTACTATTATTTTCCTGCCTGTAAGTCCGGTATCACCGTCAGGACCGCCAATAACAAATCTGCCGGCAGGGTTGTACAGGAAATGACCACTCCACTCGAGGTACGGAACAAATGTTTCCAGCACAGGGGTGATGATCTTTTCTCTGATCTCCTCTTTCATTGATCCGTTCCCGGCATCCTCGGCATGGTGGATCGACATGAGTATTTCGGAGATCCCCACAGGTTTACCGTTCTCATATTCAACCGTAACCTGGCTCTTTGCGTCAGGCCTTGCCCACTTTATCTCCCCAGTCCTTCTCGCTTCACTTAAACGTTCAAGAAGCCGGTGTGACAGATGAATCGGATATGGCATCAGAGCCTTGGTCTCATTGCAGGCGAAACCGAACATCATTCCCTGATCGCCGGCACCCTCATGATCGACCACACCACTGTCAATATCCGCGGACTGCGAGTGCAGCTTGATCTGGTATTCATTTTTCTCAAAGTGAAAACCTATCTCTGGAAGGGTATATCCGATGTCACTAATAGTTTCTTTTGCCAGTTTTACGTAGTCAACTTCACCAAGGGCTTTTACTTCCCCTGCAAGAAGACAGAAATTGGTTGTTACCAGTGTTTCGCATGCAACATGCGCATTGGGATCAAGGGCAAGATGAGCGTCAAGCACAGCATCAGATATCTGGTCACAGACTTTATCAGGATGTCCCTCTGAAACTGATTCGCTTGTAAACAGCTTTCTCATTAAAATCTCCATTCCTCTTAAATAAACGAAAGACCGTCATCCGACGGCCCAGAGGTCATGGCTGACGGCTTTTTAGTACTTTTTTTAGCGTGGTTGCAATACACCTCAAATCAATCCACATACTGGGGCAATATAGGTAAAGACCTGAAACCAGTAAAGGGTTCCAGGTCTGACTGGTGATCAAAGACTCTATTACTCTTCCGATTCCGATCTGTCATTCAACGAACCGTCCTGAACAAAAGTGTTTCCGTTACCAACAGTACCGGAAAGCCTCTCTGAAAGAGAATCCATATCATCCGCAAAACGATTAAGAAGAGCATTGGCTTCAAGTGTTGCCTTTCTGCTCTCTCTCTCCTCCTCCTCCCGGGCATTTCTTTCCTCTGCCGTGGAGGCCCACTCGGCCTGCCTTAATCCTTCCAGGTAGCTTTTTCCGGAGCTGTCCGGGAAGAGGTAGTAAAGCAGCTTCTCATGAGTGGTCTCCGCAAGAGTGAGTTCGGTACCAGAAGCGGGAGGAATCCTCCTGTTAAAACCAGAGGAATCGTATTTTCTCTCATCCCTGAATCCGCACACCTCTTCACGGTAATCAGGATCGATGGGAAATGGTGTTTTCCCGTAAAATCCCGCAATCAGATTGAAGTATTGAACCGGGTTAACCGATTTTCCCATTGCAGTGAAATATGCCTTGACTCCCACGATCTGCGAAGTAGGTGTAACAAGAGGGCACCATCCAGCCTTGTGCCTGATCTCCTGAACAGCATCAAGAGCTCTTCCAAGGTATTCTGATTTGTTGTCTCTAGCCAGCTGATTAACAAAATTACTGTACATACCACCTGGGATCTGAGCTCTGAGTACTTCCATGTTCGGCTTTGGAAACCCGCAAGACAATTCCATAGCATGGGTAACCTCAAGTGCTTTATCAATTTTGCCGTTCGCAAGATTGTCCAGAATATTCTCCACCATGGGGAGCAGCTTATCCCTTCCAGGCCACACAGACTTGTGAATCTTCAGGTCGAACTCCTCCTCAACTTGAGCAACCACAGCAAACATCTCATCATGAATAGGCCTGAGTACACCTTCCGAAAGATCCAGTCCTGTATCTATACCAAGAACCTCAGCGAACAGGGAAAGGATCTCAATGGAAGGATGAGAAGAACCACCAGCCAGAGGAAGAAATGCGGTATCTATCTTGTCAACACCGGCCAGCATGGCGATCACTGCGGAAATATGACCATATCCGGGAGTGCAATGGGTATGTGAAACAACTGGAACTGATAAGGCTTTCTTAAGAGCCAGATAGTATTCCCAGGCTTCCTCAGGTGTTTTCAAACCTGCCATGTCCTTGTCACTCACCATATGCGCGCCCATTCTTTCAAGTTCAACACACTTCTGTACGAAGTGATCGATACTGTAAGGAGATCCGGTGGTGTAGCATACGGCTGCATCAAAGGTTCCTCCCGCCTCATTGACTCCGTCAAGGGCAGCCTTGAAATTCGGCGTGTGATTAAGAGCATCAAAAATTCTCATCACCGACGCACCGGCCTTTACCGCTTCTCTGTTGAAATCTCTCACAATATCATCAGGATACGGATCGTACCCAAACAGATTCTGTCCACGAGACAAAGCCCGCAGTCCGGCATTGAACGGCTTGGCTATTTCGCTCATTTTTTCAAGGCGGGTAAAAGGATTCTCTCCAAGATATCGCATTGCGCTGTCAAGAGTGGCTCCACCCCACACCTCTAGAAGATCGATACCTGTGTCTAAAATAAGCGGAAGTAGTCTCAGTACCTGCTCTGTGGACATCCTGGTTGCAAGCAGTGACTGCTGACCGTCCCTTAAACTCAAGTCTACAAACTCAACCTTGTCACGGGACACGGCTTCCATTCTGGTAGCCGGTCTCTTCTGGAAGAAATTCTTTATTGACATATCATCTCTTTCCTCGTAATCAGTGAGGGGTTTCTCCGATACATGCAGGGGATTATATTGAAACACGCAAGTGGAGTGTTACATCGGCATTGCAACAAATACAGAATACTATTCTATTCGTTGCAATAATGAACTATTTGTCTTAGGTTTGTGTGCAGCAAGGGGAATTCTTGATGATAAAGAACAGGGTAAAGGCTCACCTCATTCAAGCCAGAAAACATGCAATCCTGGGCCATAGGGACCAGGCTCTTGATTCTGTAAGAAAAGCACTGGATATTGACCCTGGTGAAATTGCAATAACAGAAATACTGATTTCCATGGAACGGGTAGGCAACACCCGTGAAAGAATAAAAGATGATGATCTGGTCAACAATGCCGTTCAGAGGTCAAGTAATGAAAGGAACAATACTGCAGATATGGATTCAAAGCTTGAAAAAATCTTCAAACTCTCAGATGAGGCCCTGGCATCCGGAAACAATTCAAAAGCTCTTGCCTATCTAAAAAAGGCAGTTCAGCTTTTTCCCGATGAACAGGAAGCAGGTCAAAGACTGCAGCAGCTCAAAGACAAAGTAAGAGCAGAGAACCTTGTGAAAATCGGCATGAAGAAGCTTTCAACAGGAGATATTGAGAAGGCAATAACTGCTTCCAGAAGAGCCTTCGACCTTCTTCCTGAGGTTAACGGGCTTGAAGAATTGATCAGCAGCATTGAGGAAGCAGAGGCGATTTCACCTGAGGAAGAGGAAGAGGAAGAGCTTGAGCTAGATGACAATGAAGAGGTTGAGGAAACACTTCTTCCCCAGGGAGCCCAGACCATGGAAGGTGAAGCTCTCCTCTGGGCAGACAGGATTAGAACTGCTGTCAAAGATGATCATTTTGAAGAAGCGGGAAAGATGGTGGCAGAAGCCGTCAGAAGACATCCTAACGACACACTGCTTGACTCTTTCTACTCTAAGCTCAAAAGGCTGGGTTTCGTTAAAGAAACCTGATGCTCATACTCAGCCTGAGAAAAAGCCAGGAACGTTAGTTAATAGAATGCCAAGAGTAAGAGAGATTATACCAAGCAGAAACAGAACTGCAGCTCCCAGTGTGTTTCCGTTGCCTTTTCCGTTCTTGATGAATCCAAAGATGGCCAGAAAAAGACCAATTCCAACCAGTACAAGGTATGAGTAGTTCAAGCTCTCTCCAATCAGTTAGTTACCAGCCTCTTTTACTTTCGTCCACAATGCACGTTGCTCATCGCTAAGTTCCTCGGGAAGCTTCACCACCACAGTAACAAGCTGGTCACCTGTTACTCCGTTGTGTACAACCCCTTTGCCACGCATTCGAAGAACGGTGCCTGGCTGTGTTCCAGGTTTTATTTTCAGTTTCACCTTACCATCAAGAGTTCTCACCATCAGCGAAGTACCAAGAACAGCCTGTGCTGCAGAAATTTCCACGCTGCAAAGAAGATCTCTTCCCTGTCTTGTGAAGAATCTGTCACTCTTTACACGAAGTCGAACCAGAACAGTATTTCCGCCAATGGAAGTTCTAAGTGTAGTTCCATTACTGGCACCAGGCGGGATTCTCAGAGAAACTTTTTCGTTACTCTGAATCTCTCCCGTTCCACGGCAGGTGGAGCACTTCTCCTTGAGAGTATACCCTCTGCCCCCGCAATTAGCACACGGGTGCATGGTAGAGAAAAATCCCTGTCCGCTTGATACTCTTCCCGCACCACCGCAGCTGGCACATGTGTCACGTCCTGAACCGCCTGCACCACCGCAATCACTGCACGTTACAGGAAGTCGAAGGGTTCGCTGTACTGTTCCTCCTTTTGCCGCAGTGGTAAAAGGAATCTCAATCTCGACTTGAGATGTTCCTCTTGAAGCAGGTCGGCCTCCTCCAAACGAACCAGAACCTCCGCCACCGAACATGGATCTGAGAATATCACTTAAATCACCGAAACCCTGACCCCCTCCGTCTCCGGAGAACGGGTCATGGCCACGTTGGCGCATGAGATCATACTGCTGGCGCTTCTCGGGGTTTCCCAGAATATCATAAGCATCAGAAATTCTCTTGAATCTCTCTTCTGCTGCAGGGTCATCAGGATTGGCATCTGGATGATTCTTCTTCGCAAGCTCTCTGTAAGCTTTTCTCAGTTCATCCGGCGAACAGCCCTCAGAAACACCAAGAATTTCGTAGAGATCTTTTGTCAATTGACATCAACCCCATTCCCGGGGGTCACCTTGCCAACCTTAACTCTTGCTGGTCTAAGAAGATCCTGCCCAAAATAGTAACCCTTCTGAAACACTTCAAGAACGATATCCACATCTCCCTCATCCATGCTCTCTGCAACCATTGCCTCATGAATGTTGGGATTAAATGGATCACCAGGTTCAGTAGAAACTACTTCAAGACCTTCCTTCTTCAAGACTGCTTGAAGCTGTTCCGATGTCTGCATTATCCCGTCAACAACGTCCTTGTCAGAATGATCTTCCCGACAGATGGTCTTGGCCCTGTCAAAATTATCTAACACAGTGAGAAGCTCTTCGATCAGTTTTCTTCTGCCCTGCTCTATAAGTCTCTTGAAATCCCTTGATTGACGCTTCCTGTAGTTGTCAAATTCAGCGGCAAGCCTCTGATATCTGTCAAGCAGATCATCACGCTCTTTCTCAAGAGATTCAATTTGATCAGTGGGAGAAATATCAGGATCGGGAAGATCAGGATTCTCAATCTCTGCTTCCGGTCCGGAAGGGCGGGGCTTTGCGCCTCGCCTTCCGTCTTTATCTGATTTCTTACTTCTTCTTGGATCGGCCATTACTCATCTACCACTTCAAAGTCGGCATCTACAGCGTCATCTCCAGTGGTTTCCTGCTCTGGTTCACCAGGTTCACCCTGCTGTGGTTGTTCAGCATTCTGCTGGTGGAATCTGGTTCCGACTTCCTGCCAGACTTTTTCAAGCTCCTCGACCTTTGAAGAGATAACTGAGTCATCATCACCCTCAAGAGCCTTCCTGGTCTCAGAAATTGCTTCTTCAAGCGTGGCCTTGTCTGCACCATCAAGCTTGTCTCCCATTTCCTCGATCTGCTTTTCAACCTGGTAGGCAAGATTCTCACCCTTGTTCCTGGTATCAACAGCAGCCCTGCGCTGCTCGTCCTCTGAAGCGTGTACTTCTGCATCCTTGACCATCTGATCTATATCGGTCTCAGAAAGACCACTGGTTGCTTCAATCTTTATCTTCTGTTCTTTGCCGGTGGACTTATCCTTGGCTGAAACATGCACGATACCATTGGCATCTATATCAAACTCGACCTCGATCTGAGGAAGTCCGCGAGGGGCTGGCGGGATTCCTTCAAGAGTAAAGCGACCGAGAGTTCTGTTATCAGCAGCCATTTTTCTCTCGCCCTGAAGAACATGTATCTCAACACTTGTCTGACTGTCGGCAGCAGTGCTGAATATCTGACTTTTCTTGGTTGGAATCGTTGAATTTCTGTCGATGATCGAAGTGAAAACAGCACCAAGTGTTTCAATACCCAGAGTAAGAGGTGTTACATCGAGAAGAAGAACATCCTTGATGTCTCCACTGAGAACACCAGCCTGGATTGCTGCACCCACTGCAACAACCTCATCAGGATTAACTCCCTTGTGAGGCTCACGCTTGAAGATCTCTGTAACCTTCTCCTGAACAAGGGGCATTCTGGTCATTCCACCCACAAGAATCACTTCGCTGATGTCAGAGGCTGAAACTCTTGCATCCTTCAAAGCCTGAAGGCATGGTTTCACAGTCTCTTCAACAAGTGATGCTGAAAGCTGCTCGTACTTCGCCCTTGAAAGAGTCAAGCTGAGATGCTTGGGTCCAGCGGCATCTGCAGTAACGAAAGGCAGGCTGATATCAGTACTCTTTGTGGTTGAAAGCTCGCATTTTGCTTTCTCGGCAGCTTCTTTAAGCCTCTGAAAAGCCATTTGATCTGCAGAGAGATCAATACCCTGATCTTTCTTGAACTCACTGACCATCCAGTCAATAATGACCTGATCGAAATCGTCGCCACCAAGGTGTGTATTACCATTGGTGGACTTAACTTCAAATACTCCGTCTCCAATCTCAAGGATTGAAACATCGAAAGTACCACCCCCAAGATCATAAACAGCAATGGTTGAGTTCCCCTTCTGCTTGTCCATGCCATAGGCAAGAGCAGCAGCGGTAGGCTCATTGACAATACGGAGTACTTCAAGACCGGCAATCCTGCCGGCATCTTTTGTGGCCTGTCGCTGGCTGTCATTGAAGTAAGCCGGAACGGTAATAACAGCCTGTGTCACATTTTCACCAAGGTAATCCTCTGCTGTCTGCTTCATTTTTTGAAGAATCATGGCGCTGATCTCAGCAGGTGAGTATTTCTTTCCAAACACCTCAACCCAGGCATCATTACTCTTGCCTTCCACAATCTTGAATGGAACTCTGTTGATCTCTTTGCTGGCTTCGCCGAAATGCATTCCCATGAAACGCTTGATGGAAAAAATGGTGTTTCCCGGATTGGCTACTGCCTGTCTGCGGGCAACCACACCGATGTGTCTCTCGCCGTTCTCATTGAATGCAACCACTGAGGGGGTTGTTCGTGTTCCCTCTGCATTGGGAATAACAACCGGCTCGCCACCTTCCATAACTGCAACACAGGAGTTGGTTGTACCCAAGTCAATTCCTATGACTTTACTCATTTCTATTCCTCCTTCTAGTTTTTTATATCTAAACTTATCTACATAATTGATTGCATGCATTTACTGCATCTTTCGTTGTCAGCTAGATGTAAAGCAATTGCCATGCCATTAAATTGCATTGCCTTATTATGTTGCACAATAACATGTTACTCAATACACCCCTTGCGTTCTGCTAACTATCCCAATACAATGGTGCAAATGTGACACATGCAGGCATGGAGTTATATTAGGGGTCACGCAAAACAGGAGTGGGTATGTCCAGCGATAAAATAAAAGTCAGAGGAGCTCGAGAACACAATCTAAAGGGTGTTACAGTAGAGTTTCCAAAGGAATCTCTAATTGTCTGTGCAGGTGTTTCCGGGTCGGGAAAAAGTTCATTCGCTTTTGATACTTTGTATGCGGAAGGTCAGAGAAGATACATTGAATCTCTTTCTTCGTATGCGCGTCAGTTTCTCGGTCAGATGGATAAGCCTGAATTTGAGTCAATCGAAGGCCTTTCTCCTGCTATCTCAATCGAGCAGAAAACGGTCAGCCATAATCCCAGATCTACGGTTGGAACAGTTACGGAGATCGCAGATTACCTGAGAGTACTTTATGCCAGGGCCGGTACACCTCACTGTCCCACCTGCGGAAGAGAGGTCACCACTCAGACATCTCAGCAGATGACAGATACCATTCTGGGAATGAAGAATGAAGCCAGGATCATGATAACAGCCCCGGTACTTACCAACCGCAAGGGGGCTCACGAGGAACTGCTTTCAGATATTCGTGAAAAAGGTTTCGTAAGAATTCTCCTGAACGACGAACTCACAGATCTGGATCAGGTAACGGAACTGAACAAGAAAAAACGAAACTCGATCTCAGTTGTTGTTGACAGAATTGTTATCAAGCCAGGCATCGAAAGTCGACTGAATGACTCTGTCGAAACCGCTTCAAAACTTGGCGGCGGTGTGATAGCCGTTATTGATGCTGACACAGGGCACAGAACAATGATGAGCGAACACAACGCCTGTCTTCACTGCGGCATCAGTCTTCCTGAATTATCTCCTCAGCTTTTTAGTTTCAACAACCCCCTGGGCATGTGCCCAAGGTGTTCAGGACTTGGTTACATACTTAAGGTTGACCCTGATCTTATTATCCCGAAACCTGCCATGACAATACAGTCAGGAGCCATTGTTCCCTGGGGAATTCCACAGGGCTGGGTTGCAGCATCTCTTCGAACAATGTGTCAGGAAATGAATTTCAATCTTCATACTCCGTGGACTCGATTACCGGAGGAAGTGAAGGAAATGATCCTTTACGGTTCCGGCAAGAAAGAATTCGATGTAAGCTGGAAAACAAACCATTCATCCGGCAACTGGAGCGGACCGTTTGAAGGTATTGTGCACCGTATTGACAGGCTCTATCATCAAACAGGCAGCGATGATATGCGGAAGTACTACGAGAAATTCTTCCGCAAGTACACCTGCGATGACTGTGGAGGATCAAGAATCAGGTCGGAGGCTCGAGCAGTACTCATTGGCAACAGGGGAATTCATGAAATATCAGACAATACAGTAGGTGAAACCCTTAATTTTTTCAACACTGTTGAACTAACAGACTATCAGAGAGCAATTGCCAAAGGACTGCTGAAGGAGATTATTTCCCGGCTCAGCTTCCTGACTGATGTGGGTCTGCACTATCTTACTCTGAACCGGTCCGCTCCATCTCTGTCAGGTGGAGAAGCACAACGAATCAGGCTTGCCAGTCAGATTGGCAGTGGCTTAACCGGAGTTCTATACGTTCTGGATGAGCCTACAGTGGGTCTTCATCCAAGAGACAATGCTCGACTTGTGGTCACCCTTGAGCATCTCCGGGACATCGGGAACACTGTGATCGTTGTGGAACATGACACTGATACTCTTCTCAAGGCAGATCACATCATAGATTTCGGACCGGGAGCAGGATCTCATGGCGGGGAAGTTGTGGCACAGGGCACTCCTGCAGAAATAATGGCGCACCCTGATTCCATTACAGGAGCATATCTTTCCGGCAAGAAGACAATAGTTCGACTGGGTGAACCCAGAACAAAGAAAACCCCCATTCTTTCCCTGAACGGAGCAACTCTTCACAATTTGAAATCTGTAGATTTCAAAATCCCTCTGGGGAGATTGATCTCTGTTACAGGAGTGTCCGGTTCGGGAAAGAGTTCTCTTGTGGGCCAAACCCTGTATCCTGCTGTTTCCCGCCTTATCGGCGGTGCTTCCAGCATGAAGCCGGGCCCGTACGACTCTATTGATGGCATCAGACACATAGATAAGATCATCAACATCACCCAGGATCCAATCGGTCGCACTCCAAGGTCAAATCCCGCAACTTATACAAAGGTGTTCGACAGCATCAGAAATCTCTTTGCGGAAATGCCGGAATCAAG
>JAOZRM010000243.1 GCA_029940175.1 Candidatus Sabulitectum sp.
CGGGGTAAACAGTTCTTTCCTGAATGTAGGACCTGGAGCATCACTGATTGCCACTACCAGGCAGTCCGGGTTTGCATCAATAAGCGAAAACAGTTCCTTTAGTAGAAAACTAAGGCCACTGGTAACAGTACCATCAGTACCGGTAAGATGGTTCCTGATCATTGCATAATGCCCACGATACAGAAGACTGAGAGTATCTACCAGAATCAGCTTTTGCTCCACAGAGATTCCTTCCATTTGTTTGATGAATGAATATACTCGGTTCAATCAAGGTTTGTTTCTTGACAAAATGTCTTCAAACCCTGTATTCTCAGGCACTATGAAAAAAATACCATTCAAGACTTTGCGTCATGCAATGACGGTTCCTGCAGTCAGACTTGTGATATTTGCGGCTGCAGTATCCCCCAGATTCATCTCCCGTCTTAATGCAGTAGTTGCGGGATGGATCCTATCAATCCTTCCTCTGCCCTCCAACAGGGTTGTTAGAAAACATCAGCGGACCATAATGGCAGATAACGGTATATATGTTTCAGTTGCACAGATTTACACCAGTGTACTTATTGGGTTCTTAGATTTTTTCTATCTCTCCTATCGGAATGATAAATGTTTTGGAAAGATGGTTAAAGTTAAAGGATCGGCTAATATGGAAGAAGCACTTTCCCATGGAAAAGGTATCATTGCAGTCACTGCGCACTTCAGTGCCTGGGAGCTTCTTCCAAGAGCAATGAAAATTCTAGGCTTTGACATAGGTGTTGTGAGTAGATCCATGTCACAAAAAGGAATCGAAAGGGTTCTCGACAACCTAAGACAAAAACCGGGAATTAAAACAATCCACCGCAAAGCAGGAGCGGCACCAATTATGCGACTTCTTCGAGACAACAGAACAATGGGTATGCTGATAGACCAGGATACAAAAGGTGTGCAGAGCGAGTTTGCAGATTTTCTTGGTTGTCCTGCAAGAACTCCTGTAGCTCCTGCCCTGTTTGCAAAAAAACTCATGGCTCCAGTGGTTACAATGCATATATCAAGACAGAAAAACTCTACATATCTTCTTGAGATCGATGAGCCTCTGTTTTTTGACAGTGAAGACGCAACTGCTGATATTCTGAATACCTTGAACAGCAGGATCAGCCAGTGGATACTGGATGCACCTGAGCAATGGGTATGGTTCCACAAAAGATGGCGCAGCAGGCCGGATTAGATCACTAACGCCTCAGTAAATTACTGTTATGACGTATACTGTCAACTATGAAAGCTGAAATGTTGTGACAGGCCATCTGAAATCTGTTCTTGCGTTTAACTTTGTTGTAGAAGGTTACTACCTCTGCTACCTGTCTTTCTGTTGCATGACCATCCGGCTGGTGGAACGAGTGTTCCAGAAGATCATTACGGATACTCTTGTACTTATCCTCTTTAAGGTTTTCTTCGATTGCCGGTACAATATCCTTTTCTTCATAAAGAACATCACCTGCCTGCCATGCGTAGGTATTTGAAAGATTGTCAGACGAAGGCTTGTACTTGTCCGGTGACGGATTGGCAAAAATAATTGGCTTCTTCAGATGGAACCACTCGTAACACACCGCTGAAATATCGGAGATCATGATGTCAGCCTGATGCATGTACTGTGTTATGTCAGAATCCCATACAACTTTCACGCTGTTTTCAGCATCAAGGTTCTGAATACACTGATCGATTTCATCATATATCTCTGTACAGTTGGGATTCACCCGGGAATGGTATTTGATTATCAAGTTCCACCTTGGAGCAATCGCTCGAATGAGTTTCTCTCCCCAGAGAGGAAGTGAACTCTCTCCGTGGTCGGAAAAACTCAATCTTGACCCAGAGCCCTGAGAAATCCAGGTAGGGGCGTAAAGTATTGTTGGTTTGCCATTATCAAACAGAGGTGAATAGGAAAGAGTATTTGATACAAGCTTATCAAATTTGGGGTAACCAACAATCTTGAACCGTTCAGGATGCTTGAGATCGTATTCACTGATGATTTTATCCATGTGCTTTCTGCCGGGAAGCAGAAGAAGATCATAAAGCAGTATGCGATGATGTTTTAAAAGATAGTGCTTATCCGAAGCACCATGAAAAACCTGTACGGAGTAACCCCAGAATATCATCTGAAAGCCTGTGTACACCACAACTTTAGTATTTAATTTATTAAGCAGAAATCTTGCATGAGTGGAGTTTTTTACAAGTCGAAGATCCTGCAGCAGATATGGAAACTTTTCTTTCATGAAATCGTAAACAGCAGGGTTCTTTGTAAGAATCACTCCTCCGAGACTGTCGTATACAGGACGTATGTGAGCAAAGTGCTGAACATCAGTTCGGATCCAGTATGCAATTTTGTAAGCTTCCGCCATATAAAGTCTTTACCTTTCTTTTTTCAAAATAGAGTCAATGCATTCTTTAACTCTTTGCGAAGCATCACCGTTCAACCCGGTAAAATAGTAGTTTCTGTATTCAGTAAGTTTTGCCGTCATTGCTTCAGTTGGTGAAAGAGCCAGCTTCAATGCATCTCTGAGTTGCTCAGGACTTGAGATATGTGGAAATGCGCCGGCAAGCCAGTCCACTGGATCAATTGAAAGAACAGGCATTCCATCGGAATGTTTCAATTTTGAATGGGGCAGCTCATAGATAACTCCATGTTTTCCGAGGGCGAGAAACTCATTAACAACACTTGAAGTGTCACTGATCATTGTATCAGCAAGATTCAGGTATGGATAAACATCGAACTCTTCTCTGGGTACAAGGTAGACCTCTCTGTGGTTCTCAGCAAGTTTCTGATAGAACTTATGCTGGGAGTGCGGGGCATATTTACCTCCCCAGGAATACGGATGAAGCTTTACTACAAGGTTATACTCAGGAATAACATCCAGGATCCTGTCACCAATGTATTCGATGCAACTGGGTTTGTATGACGGGGCGAAGAGAACAGTTTTCTTCCCTGGATCAAGTCCCAGTTTTCTTTTCAACTTTCTGCTGTCGTAATGGCCAGGCCAGAAGAAAGGATCAAGTTTCGGCAACCCTGTGATGTGAAAATCAGCGTTATCCTCATATCCGATACTTTTTATGTAATCGTACCAGTACCTGCCCTCAAGAAAAACATGATACCGCACATCCTTCTGCTTTACTATGTTCCTGATCCTCAGTGTTTTGATGCCGACTCCGTGGTCAAGATGGAATTTAGGTACATCATCATACCTGCCTGGATACTTAAGAGCATCTCCACAGATAATTGCATCGAATCCGGTTGTTTTGTCTGTGACCTGAAAACCCTTGCTCACCAGATCTTTTTCTATCCTTGATCTGTTGGAAACAAGAAATACACCCAGAAAGCGATGTTGATCTTTGCCCACTCTGATCCACAGGTCATACTCAGGATCTTTAGACATGGCGATGAAAAGAGGGTGAAGAGAATTGAAATAGTATTCTTTCTTCAGATCAAAAAGGATTTTTTTCATTGTTTCAACTCAACCTTTAAACGATTTACAAAATCCACAGCTCTATCTATGGATTTCCCGTCGTTGAAATAGAAACAGTTGTGAAGCATCTCTGTGTATTTTGCGCTGTTTTCCTCATCACCAAGGTTCCTGTTGATCACATCCAGAATACTTGAAGTACCGTTGAATCTGTCTGCAATTGACATAATATTCATTTTGTCCGGCATGTTGTGAAGATCGTTGAAATCAGTGTTTGCCACAATCACCGGTTTTCCGGTTACAAGGTATTCATACAATACAGAAGAGGTGTCACTTATAAGAATATCAGATATACAGAAATCGTGCATGGTATCATTAGATACAATTCTGTTTGTGTTGGAGAAATACACATGTTTGATTCCAGCCATTTTAACC
>JAOZRM010000244.1:0-3149 GCA_029940175.1 Candidatus Sabulitectum sp.
CTTGAATGTTCCAGGTTCACCCTCGTCGGCGTTGCAGATCACATACTTCACCGGAGAAGCTGCAGCAGCAAGGCTCCACTTCAGTCCCGTGGGGAAACCCGCCCCGCCGCGGCCCATGATACCTGAATCGCGTATTTGCAGAAGAACATCAGCAGTTTTAACTGCGAGAGCCCTGGAAAGCCCTGCACCAGATTCAGGCTGATGCTCAGCCAGAAGTACTTTCTTCTCCATCATCCTTCCATTCCATCCACCGCCAGCTGCAACACTAAATGTCAGGAATGCTTATCTTCCTCGCCTTAATTATCTGAGCGCCACCGGGCAGCATAAGTTCAGTTTTGCTTTTGCAGTAGAATGTCAGCCCTTTGAACGAAAATACGCACTTGTACCACTTGGCAAAAACGCCTCCTGCTGCAATAACCACAAGAGGGCTGTCAGCAAGCACAAGAACTCTCTGAAATTCATCAGGATCAAGTTTGATGATCGAACCCATTGCTTTCACTGCATTAGCTATTGCCGCATAATAGCCTGCAGCTCCTACTGCTCCTGCAACTGCTGTACTCATTCAATACCTCCATTTACCGATATTCTACAAGGAAACCCAGTTTGTGTCCCATAACTACATCACCGCAACCAGAGATATAACAGCATGTGAAGCCCCGGGGAATGGAAGACAACTGCGGACAGAGAGCCCCACTGTTGAAGGGATTGGACTGGTCTCCCCTGATCTCTCTGTCCCTGGTGGTGTTAGATGATTCGCAATGCCCTCAAATTACATACCCCCACAATTGTTCGATGGAATATGTATGAAGAAATGTTAGATGAATAGTCTTTGCAGTGATCTCCTGTTCCTGACAACATGAACAGTCACCGAGGCTGGAGCTTTTTCAAGTGCTTCAATGATCTTCGGCCTGCTTCTGGAGGAGTAATTCCATATCCACTTCATGAAATCAAAACTGAATCTTTCGGGGCATCCTTCAGGCATATCATCCCGAACCCTGCCCCAGTTGAGAATTACCCGTTTCAGAACTCCAAGTGAACAGGTAAGTCTGCCGTAGTCGAGAAAAATCACCGTATCGGCATACTTCATACGAATGTCTATGGTTCCAGAGTAGTTGCCGTCCATTATCCACTCCGGTCTCTCAGCAAGCTCTATAACCATGGGTAACCATTTATCTCGAGATGTCTCCACCCACCCGGAATTCCAGAAATGCAGATCAAGATGAATAAGAGGAAGGCCGGTCTTCCGGGAAAGCTGCCTGGCAAAAGTACTTTTACCGGCTCCTCCCGAACCCAGAACTAGAATTCTTTTCATAGCAGTAATGCCACCCCTTCATGGAAAGGAAAGGGTGGCAATATACACTTTTACTAGTACCTGTAATGCTCTGGCTTGTAGGGTCCGTCAACCGGCACACCGATGTAATCAGCCTGATGCTCTGTGAGGGTTGAGAGCTTGACTCCAAGTCTGTCCAGATGAAGTCTTGCAACTTCTTCGTCGAGAATCTTTGGAAGCATGTAAACACCAACTCCAGGCCTTTCCTCTGCAAGTGCAACCTGTGCGAGACACTGGTTTGTGAAACTGCTGCTCATTACGAAGCTTGGGTGCCCTGTTGCGCAGCCCAGATTTACAAGGCGGCCTTCAGCAAGAAGATAGATGGAGTGTCCGTCAGGAAAGAGGAATCTGTGCACCTGAGGCTTGATCTCTATCTTCTGCACGCCAGGCCATTTTTCCAGCTCTTCTACTTCTATCTCGTTGTCAAAGTGACCAATGTTGCACACAATGGCCTGATCCTTCATTCGACTGATATGATCTGCTGTGATCACACGGCAGTTACCGGTGGTTGTTACAAAAATATCACCATGTGCAAGAGTATCTTCCATGGTAGTAACTTCATAACCCTCCATAGCCGCCTGCAATGCGCAGATGGGATCGATCTCTGTAACCAGCACTCTGGCACCCAGTCCACGCATGGACTGGCAGCAGCCCTTACCCACGTCCCCATAGCCGGCAACAACTACTGTTTTACCAGCTATCATGGTGTCAGTGGCTCTCTTGATTCCATCTGCAAGAGATTCTCTGCAGCCATACAGGTTATAAAATTTGCTCTTTGTTACCGAGTCATTTACATTGTATGCAGGAAAAAGAAGCTGTCCGTCTTTCATCATCTGATACAGACGGTGAACTCCGGTGGTTGTCTCCTCGCTGACACCGATCATCTCTTCAGCAACACCGGTCCAGAACAGTGGAGCCTCCTGAAGGCCTTCAATGATATTCTCTCTGAGTCTTACCAGATCCTCGGGACCGGAGCCCACCTGGGGAAGTTTGCCGGTGGTTTTAAACTCTTTCTCAAGCTCAACACCAAGATGAATCATCATTGTGGCATCCCCGCCATCATCAACTATAAGGTTGGGTCCCTTACCTCCGGGGAATGTCAGTGCCTGCCTGGTACACCACCAGTACTCCGCCAGAGTTTCACCCTTCCAGGCAAATACAGGATAGCCGCTTTCAGCTATTGCTGCTGCTGCGTGATCCTGGGTGCTGAAAATGTTACAGCTTGCCCATCTGACATCTGCACCGATAGCGTCAAGAGATTCGATTAGAACAGCAGTCTGGATAGTCATGTGCAGAGAACCCATTACTCTGAGACCATCCAGAGGTTTTTTTGCACCGTATTTTGTTCTTACTGAAACAAGACCTGGCATCTCATGCTCAGCGATCTCTATTTCGCGTCTTCCATAATCAGCAAGAGAGATATCTCTTATTTTGTAATCCATAGTTATTCGCCTTTCTTCCCCGCTATTGCGAGTACTGTTTCCTTGTTGAATGTTTTCTCCGCAACAATTGCAAGTCCGGATTCATTCATGAATCTTGCTATTGTATTTCCTGTAAATCCTGGCCACAGATCACCCTGTTGAATTTTAAACTCAGAGTTCCCGTGTTCAACCAGATCAACAATGACGAGATTACCTCCAGGTTTAAGAACTCTCACAGCCTCAGATACAGCCTGGGCCGGGTTTCCTGAATGGTGAAGGAGCATGTGCATGAATACTGCTCCTGCCATGGAGTCTCCCTCCGGCAGATGCTCTGCGTCGCCCAACCTGAGCTCTACCCGTGTGTCCAGTCTTTCCGATGTGATAAACTTGAGTGCTCT
>JAOZRM010000244.1:3159-3850 GCA_029940175.1 Candidatus Sabulitectum sp.
GCCGGGGCCTCACGCTGCAACTCCATCAGCGTTCTGGAATTGTCCACTGCCAGCACCTTCTCGGCGCATGAAAGAAGAAATGGGATCATGCTGCCCTGACCTGTTCCCACTTCAAGCAGCATTTCCTTTTTTCCAAGGTACTTTTTTATGAAGGGAAGGTATTCACCACTGCTGGGCATGCTGCTGCTGAGATCTTTCCATCCCTCTGCTCCAACTGTATCAAAAAAATCTCTGGAGATGTCTCTTCTCATTGCATGACAGTGAGCCAGCCTGTTCATATCCTCCTGAAATCCCTTTAACTCAATCCTGTTCTGAAACGCCGCTTTCAGTAGTCCATCAACCAGGGAATCGCCCTTTCTTATGGAATAGAATACCCAGTTGGCACGACCTGAACGCTGAACAACTGCAGCGTCAAGAAGCAACTTCAGATGATGACTTACATTGGATTGAGACAATCCAAGTACAGAAACAATCTCAGAAACATTCAGCGGCCCCATCTCCAGAAGAAGAGCTATTCTGAGTCTGTTTCTCTCTGCAAGCGCTCTGAATACTTTTTCCATTCCCATGATATTACTATATGAGCAGATATTGATATAGTCAAGAGCTTAATCAACTATTGGCTTCTGGTGCAATTTCCTTTAGTTTTGACAGGCAACACAACCTTGGAGGTTTTCTTGAGTGGTGACTCTCG
>JAOZRM010000245.1 GCA_029940175.1 Candidatus Sabulitectum sp.
ATTTCATAAATGTCTTCCTTAATAGTTAATTCCCGCTGGTTTTACATTTTCAGGGTCAAAAGCATGGCATGGCACAACGCCGTACACCATATCACATTTCGGGCATTTGTCTTCAAAGGTAGTCATCTCAAATGTCTCACCGCACTGAACACACTTGATGTCCATTGGCATTGGCATTGGTTGTGTTGCAAAGCCCATCTGTCTTACCTTGTCTACCACCTGTCTGTCACTCTCGAAACTTCCTGCGCATCCGTCATGCATGGTTCTCTCCTTGTTGTTTTCAGGTATTTTCTATTTTTTTAATTATCTGACCCTGACGCAATTTTGTACGGTAGGCCAGCAGGGTTCTATCCATCTTCTCAAGGGTGGAAAGAATTTTTCTTTCCTCATCAGTGGTATCGATAACCTTATGAATACCACCGTTCTTGATAACAATTCTTCTGTCCCCCATTAAGGCAAGGACAGGGTCATGTGTTGCCATAAGAACAATTTTGTCTTCTGAAACTAGAAGGCTCAGTGCTTTTTTTCTGTCAATCCCTGCATTCTCGATCTCATCAATCAGAATGATGGGTGATTTACTTAATATCGCAGTGTCGGCAATCATCAAAGCACGGCTCTGACCTCCACTGAGACTGGTAATGGGTGTATCCGGAGAGAATGTCTCACCGGCCAGACTGTTGGCCTTGTCAATTATTTTTCCGATCACAATGTCACGATCCTCAACCATTCGGCTCTCTGCATGAAGTTCTACAAATTCGTAAACAGAAAGATCCATAACGAAGTTCATGTTCTGGCTTAGTTGCGCTACAAGTTTGTCTGCTGAAGAGAATCTCCACTTTTTGTCAGGAATCCTGTCGTTGACCAGTATGGAACGACCGGTTGGAGTGTCTCCCTGAGCAACCCATTCTATATCACCGAGTAATCTGCTTTTACCGGAGCCTGTAGGGCCAACAATACAGATGATCTCACCCTGCCTGATTACAAGATCATCGAAATCTTCCGCCACGCGGGATTTGTCAAACCCGGGCTGTATTGTCACTGTTGTTACAACATCATCTTCTTTGCCGAGAAATGCTATCATCTGTTTGATGAACTCGCCAATCTGAAACATCAGGTTCTCAGTATCAATCGCCTTGTCCTCTATTTCATCTTCATCAAATCCCGCAAAGTACTCTGTCAGGGTGAGTTCTTCTTTACCGGAGATCTCAAGTCCGTTATCATTGAAGAACGAAGTAAGGAACGGGAACTCTCTGATAAGATCGGCAATCTTCCTGTTCTTTATTGAGGTCATTAGTCTTCAACTTTCATCTTGCGGACATTGCCCATCTGATAACTTTCACCAATCCTTGTTTCACCCAGACAGTATGAACAGAGAGCAGCAGGCATGGGGAAACGCAACTCCATTCCCTTCAACGAATCAATGTTCAGTGCTTCCTCGTAAAGCAGAGTGCTCAATTCGAAACTGCCCTGGCCGGTAAGCCCGTTTATGTGCATGATTATTGCCGATGGATTTACAGTATTTACCCGTGATGCAAAGACTTCCCGCTCTGCCTGTGAAACAATATCACCTTTGGTAATAACAACGATATCAGCAGTTTTCAGCATGGGTCCGATTTTCTTCGGTGTGTTGATTCCGCTGAGATTATCGATTACGCATACGGCTTTTATTCCCTTGATGTAAGGTGAGCACCTGTTGCAGAGTCCTGCTGATTCACTGATCAGAATATCAAAGTCGTTGTTCAGTGCCCAGTTGGTGATCTCCTCCACATTACTTACGAAGTAGTGATCCGGACAGAGTGCACCTGAAAGCCCTTTTTTCACAGGAATTCCAGCTTTTGCGTAAAGCACATCGTCATCTGTATAGAGGCAGTCGAACTTTGCTACTGCTACTTTCAGCCCCTGCTTTTTCAGGGAGTCGATGGTCTTCAGGATAACAGATGTTTTACCGGAAGACGGAGGTCCTGATATTGTTACCAGATTCATAATTTATCCAATCGCTTCGTTGAACAGTGTCTCACATTTACTAATAAGCGCACTTATGTCATTGCTGTATATGTAATCCCAGCCAAGCCACATGAATTTATTCTCCGGTGGAATTCTGTTATCAAGATCAGGATGAACACTGGGAAAAAGTCCGCTGTGAGAGAGTATTTTGCCAACTTCAACAGATGCAAAAAAGTCTACCACAGGCTGAAGCTCATCTATTTTCTCTTTCTTCGTGAGCATGAAGATAGGGCTTACAATAGCACCATCTTCAGGCCACACAGCGATCATTGGGCCGCCTTCTTTCACTACTTTGGTGAAGAAGTAGGGCATTATGGTCACTATGGGTTTCTCAGTTTTCATTCGGTTGCTTTTTACCATCTGAGAAGGATGCATGGACTGAAGAAGGCTTCTTCCAAGTTTTGTTACACCCTCTTCCCCGTAATGCTTGTGGATGTTGAGAAGAATGCCATTGAACAGATCAAAATCACCAACAGGGAGTGAAACCCTCTTCTCAAACTCAGGTTTCATTATGTCTTTCCAGGTCCTGGGTATTTCTCTGCCGTCAAGTTCATCTTGGTTGATAAGGAAAACAGCAGGAACAACGCCTATCATGGCATAGTGCCCCCTTGGATCTTTCAGATTCAAACCGTCAAAAAGAGTATTGAATTTATCCAGTGTGGTTGTGTCAGAAAACACACCCTGTCTCTTGAACTTACCAATCATTTCTTCATCAAAGAACATATCGAAACCGGCAGATATGAAAAGATCAGGAAGATCTCTGGAGTCAGTGACTCCCTTGATGTTGTTCTCTACCCAGTCCAGCCCCATGGATGCAGCCTTCAGCTCATGGTTGATAGGCACGTCGTAGTTTTTTGCAAACTCGTTGAACTGCTCAAGCAGTGGAATCCTCACTGGACATGGCAACAACCCGACAATGTTAAGGGCATCATCATTTTTAGCTTTTGTTGACGTGGCCAGAGTAACGTCAATTGCTGCATCGTCACGCTCTATGGTTTCCACCAGCAGTTTGGTGAAGGTATCCATATCAATCTGCTTGAGCATCAGGGCAGTCTCAAGAGTGATTGATCTGGCGAATTTTGCTCTCTGTTTATCGTGTTTCATCTGAGGGAATCCGTTGGAAGAAAATACAGCAATAGTCTCAGGATATTGTTCCGTAATGTCCCACAAGGTGGTGTTTTTATCGAAATAGCTCATATGTCAATCCTTTGCATCAACTGTGCTCAACACATTGCTGAGTACATTGGTATGATATGATAAACCGGTTCATTTGTGCAAACTTTAACAATCCGATTTTCTGCTTCCAATAATTTTGTTCCCAGGTATTCCTTGGAGAAAGAATTATACCTTCTTCTCAAGAACAGATCACACAGTCTCTCCGAGACCAGTCAATGTGAACGGTCTGGAAATGAACGGCATAGTTACACCGGTCTTTTCCAGCTGTTTGACTGTGTCATCGGAATAGGCGGATATGCAGACTACTCATAAGCCGTGAATAAGTGCAAGAGCATCATGATAAAGCTCTTCCGGGCTTATCCCGGGTATGATTACGTCAGTGTGGATGAAATGCAATAACAAGAAGATACTGACATAGCAGTCTTATCAGTCTTCATAAATAATTCTCTGAAAATCAACGACTGCAGTGGCTTGTTAACCTGCGAGATGCGAAGAAATATGCTCAATCCATTGAATTGCTCATAGTATACTGTTCACCGGCACGCAGTATATCCAACTGAATCTGTCCTTCACTAACTCTCTCTATACGATACACTTGT
>JAOZRM010000066.1 GCA_029940175.1 Candidatus Sabulitectum sp.
TGTATAGGCATATGGTTCCGGTTTCAATCTGAAACCCGGTGCATCTGTATGGGTACCGATTATCCTGAAACCTGCATCTGCAACAGGTCTGTTTCCAACGATAAATGCTGCAAGGGTGGAAGCAGAATCGATCACGAAACACTTATCACCGGTGCTCAGGTTCCATTCATCACCCATGTAAATCTCTTTGAAGCCATCTTTTTCAAGCAGCTCCGCAGACACTTGAACGCAATGGGACGCGGTTGGAGAATCCTCCAGAAAGGAGATCAGCTCTTTTATTTCATCCTTCATTCCTCACTCCTTCTCTGTTCCTGTGTCTTATTGTTTACCGTGATGAAGCCTTCGGACCTGATCCATAAAGGCTTCGAATCTTGAAGTATTATCAGTATCCTCCTGGCCGTCAAATGCAAGGTTCAGCCAGGGCAGTCCTGGTTTGTCCCGCTTGATTCTTCTTGAAATAGCTGAAACAATGGTTCCTGGAAGGCAATTGAATGGATATACGTTAACCGCTCCATCTATCCCCCCGTGCTCCAGCAGAGCGATGGGTGCCCCGATACTCAGTACAGCTTCACCACCTATGTTTTCTGCCATGTAAGGGGTTGAAGCCTTCATTACCTGCGATGCAGACACATGAGGAGTCCCTTTCAGAAGCGAGTCAAATGGTTTCTCTACAGCTCTTTTCACTCTGGTAATAACCATGCCGATTGTTTTTCCCTTTATGACTGAAGCTGTTTTCCTGTTCTGTTTTGACTTTTCGATGTAGCTGTGATTCACATAGTCGAACCATTCGGTTAAAGGTGTATAAATCACCTCTGCGCCAAGAGCTTCCAGTTTCCTGATGGTGTTATCATTGGCGTAGTCATCATTTCTTACGTAGATCTCACCAAAAACCGCAACAAGAGGCTTTCTTGGAATACTTTCTCTGGGGAATTTACTGAATTCGGTGGCTGCCTTCTTTGCCTGTGCAGGAAGAGAACTTCCCTCCTCAAGCGCTTTCTCAAATTCTCCCAGCCACTTGCTGAAAAGAGCATCTGCACTTCCCGGTGTTACCTCATAGGGACGAATTCTGAGAAGAGCTCTTTTCAGTACATCTGCCGCTGCCAGACTCTGAAGCATGTCTTTCTGGAATTTTCTTGATCCCAGACCGGGAATCTCAGAGTAGGAATCACTGGATGTGGCTGTAAGAACAGGCACACCGGTATACCCCTTTTTTTCAAGAACTTGTCTTTGGAAATTACAGTATCTGCCAAATCTGCATGGACCTGATGCGGTTGCCATAAAAAAAGCAGATTTTCCGGAATCTCCGTTTTCAAGTATTTTAAGCATATTGCCTGCAGTTATTATAGCCGGATAGCATTCCCTTCCTGTGGTAACTGTTCTACCCAGGGCGACAGTTTCTGATGTTGTGGGAGGAATAACCCTGGCGTCCAGACCACGGTTCCTCACTGCTGCTGCTGCAAGATAACTGGCTTCACTCATCAAAGGGATCCACAGAGTTCTTCCTGTAATATCTTCCTTCTTGTGCTCAGGTGGATGGTATTCTTTAGTACCTGCAGTTCCCGCACCGTCCAACGCATCAAGAAATGCTTCACAACGGGTAATGACACCGGCATCTGCTGCATGCTCATCAATTTCAATGGCCAGATAAGGTTTCTCCCCCATTATCTCCTTGAAAGAGTGTTCAATGAATGAATCCGGTCCGCAACCGAAGTTACTGAGATAGACCGCATGGAGGTTCTCATTCTCCTTTATGGCTATGCCACCTGCGAGAATTCGCTGGCCGTAGTGCCAATACATATTGCTGTATCCCTCTGATGCCCTTTCCATTGACATCGGAAGCATATCAAGAGGAATGACAACTCCTCCCAGTTTCGCCAGTTTTGCGGGAAGATCTGTATTCACCACCGGGTCGGACCCATTGTATGGTCTACTGACTATAACAAAACCTCTACGACCATTGAGGTTGTTGATGGCTCTTGCACCGATCTCCCTGTTAACTTCTGTGAATCCTGCCTGTGCCAGTTCAGCAGCTTTCAATGCTCTTTTCGCGTCGCCTGTACTGAAACCCAGTTCAATTGCGGTTTCAATCAGAGTACTCATCCATTCATCACCGGGCAGCGAGAAATCAAGAATGGGTTTAAGAACTTTTACATCCTTCATCTCATTCAGAACAAGCCCTGCGTCCAGAATGTATGGAGATCCCTGAACGTAGGGACAGTTGTATGATTCGGTGAAATCGCCCTGAGGTTTGTTTCTGAGGATTGAAGGAAGAAAAAGAGTCTCAACACCTTTCTCCAGCAGTTCCATAACATGACCATGGGCGATCTTGACTGGAAAACACGTTTCTGCAGCAACACTCTCCACACCGGAGTGAACTGTTGTAGCAGAGGATTCATCGCTGACCACAATCCTGCATCCCAGTGATCTGAAAAATGTGCCAAAGAATGGAAAGAGTTCCCAGAACCATAGGGATCTGGCAATACCCACTTTGGGGCCCTGGCCCCATTCCTCACCGGAATGGTTGAACAGATTATCGACTCTCTGCTTGAACAGGTTCTCGCCACCCTCTGTGATCTGCATTGAACCGGTCTCATACTTTTCACACCGACCTCCATAGACGAGTTTCGTACCATCAGCAAGAGTTACTCTGTGGATTTCGCAGTCATTGGAGCAGGCTTTGCATATAAAGGAATCCTGGGTGTAACTGTTCTCAGAGAGACTCCACCCTCTGAAAGTTGATTGCTTGTCTTTTTTCATGGAGTCCCGGGCCATCAAAGCAACACCAATGGCTCCTGTAACATCATGGTGAGGAGGCAGGATGACCTCCCGGCCCTGTCCAAGAACAGAATTGAAAGCAGCCACAACACCTTGATTGTGAGCGGTACCTCCCTGGAAGAATATTTTTTTTCCGATCTTTCTTTCCCCGACTACCCGGTGAAGGTAGTTTCGCACAATGGAGTAGCACAGACCGGATGTTATCTGCTGAACAGGTGTGCTTATGGCCTGATGAGAGACAACATCACTCTCCATGAATACTGTACAACGCTCACCAAGTCTACACGGCTCGCCAGCGGATAGTGACATTGGACCAAAATCCTCTATCTGCAGGTGTAGTTTTTCCGCCTGCTCTTCCAGAAATGAACCGGTACCTGCAGCACAGACCTTGTTCATCTCGAAATCAACAACGCGGCCATTGTGAATGGATATGTATTTTGAATCCTGTCCCCCTATCTCGAAGATAGTGTCGACTTCCGGATCGATCTCAATGGCGGCCCTGGCCTGTGCGGATATCTCATTTCTTACCACATCTGCCCCTACAAAATCTCCTGTCATGTACCTTCCGCTGCCGGTTACACCCACTCCGAGAACAGGTACCGTGGAAACACGAGGTCCCATTGTTCGCAGACCGTTTTTGACAGCTTCCAATGGTTTACCAGCTGTTCTGAGGTAGAGTCGGTCAATGACCTTTCCCTCTGGTGAAACTGCAGCGAGGTTTGTGCTTATCGAACCAACATCAATACCAAGGTAAATTCCTTCAGCAGGAAGTTCCTCTGTAGTTGTGAAATCTGCTTTTTCCAGAGCAAAAGGTTGAAGAGAAGGCAAGGTTTCAATTTCATTACCAGTGGAGTCGATCAACTGCCGGATCTGTGATGCGGTAAGTATGCCAGGCGTTTTTGAAAGTGCAGCACCTGCAGCAGTTAATACGCTGAAATTCTCAGGAACAACAACTTCACCTTCCAGAACGCTCTCAAAAGCCTTTACCATACCCCTGTTTGCAGCCACTCCACCAACAAACACAACCGGATATCTAAACCTTCTTCCCGCTGCTATAACGCTTCTGAAGTTTCTGGCAACAGCGAAACAGAGGCCACTTACAATCTCTGCCACAGTTGCACCGACCTGCTGGAGATGAATCATATCACTCTTTGCAAAGACACTGCATCTACCGGCAATCCTGGGTGGGGTGTTGCAGGTAACGGCAATATCTCCCATTTCCTCAGGAGTCAGACCAAGTCTTCCAGCCTGCTGATCAAGAAATGACCCTGTACCCGCTGCACAGATAGAATTCATGGAAAATTCATCCATGACTGTTTCACCAGCTGCATCTGTACGCATGAGAAGAAGTTTGGAATCCTGGCCACCCATTTCAATAACGGAACCTGCATCTGACAGATACTCTGAAATTGAGGAAGCCAGTGCCACAACCTCATTCACCGTATCAACCCCGGTAAACTCTGCAATTCTGGATGAGCCTGCACCTGTAAGAACCACCGGAGTACTGTCCAATTCCGGATTGCTCAGGAACAGGTCAAGAAGTGCCTCTACAGGTTTCCCCTGGTGCCTTTTATAAATGCTATTGATTATTTTTCTGTTCTGGAGGAAAGCTACTTTTATAGCTACAGATCCTATATCTATTCCTGCGGTAATTTTGTTCATTAGTACTCCCGGTTCTCAGTTGAACCGGGAATATGCTTATTTACAGATGCCTCAGGCACCCCTGTATATTGCCACAATCATCGTAATTTATTTAAAATGAATAATTTACACTCATTTCATCTGGTGCAAAAAGAATACTTATCCTTTTAGCAGCGAAAGCAGAATCTATTGATATGTATTCCATGCTCCATTGCTCGGCAAGGGTTTCCCACTCCAGAAGAATCGGTGTAGCACCGGATGGAAATTCAATGTCTGACCCGAATGTCTTGTCTGCTTCAATGTCATGCCAGGTTTGAGAGTTCTCACCAATGGTTACAGTTACCGTGATCAGGTCAAGACCGGTACCATTGTTAAGCTGAACTCTCTGCCCTCCGCAAGCGGTAATCACTAAAATTGCCGCTAAAACCAGAATTTTTCTCATGCTTCCTCCTCTTGTGGAACTTTTCTTTTCTCAGGTGTTAGATTCGTGAGTATAATTGCTTTTTTCTCTGGACGGGAGGACTTGATCTGAAACTGATCTTTATACTTGGTCTGCTGATCTTTCCAGCACTTGCCCAAGGGTACATCGGACCAGGTGCAGGATTCGGAATTCTTACATCATTTGTGGTGTTCCTGAACGCCATTGCAGTCTCTTTGCTCTCTTTCCTTTTCTGGCCGGTGATGGTTCTTGTCAGATCAGTTAAAAAAAGCAAGCGACCACTGAAAGCTCAGTGTGACAAAGTTGTTATTCTGGGTCTTGATGGCCTCTCTCCTCACCTTGTAGAAAAATACTGGGCAAATGGTGACCTTCCCAACTTGAAAAAGCTTTCGGAGCAAGGTTCATACAACCGCATGAAAACAACCACTCCCGGTGTCTCTCCTGTTGCATGGTCCAGTTTTCAAACAGGCGTTAATCCGGGCAAGCACGGTATTTTCGATTTTCTGGCAGCGGATCGTAAAAGATATCTTGCTGTATTAAGCTCAGTTAAAACAACAACATTTATGAAGAAAAATTTTCTTGGTATAAAAAAAGAAGAGGTTTCCTCTACTCTGCTTAGAATGAGTAAGCCATTCTGGAGTCTTCTTGGAAAATACGGAGTTAGATCAACCGTTCTCAGAGTTCCCATCACCTACCCACCTGAACCACTGGATGGAAGGCTTTTAAGCGGTATGTGTGTCCCGGACCTCAGAGGCAGCCAGGGAAGCTATACCATCATGGCACCGGATGGAGCAGAGATTCAGTTCACAGGCGGTATTGGCTGCTCTCTCCGGCAGAAGGAGAAAGGCTGGTGGGCAGGCTCTATTCCAGGCCCTGAAGGTTGTGAACCTGTTGAGATCCTTATGAGAAAAGGAAAAAATGATCTCTGGGAAGTGAACTCCGGTGATGAAATGATCAAAATAGCACCGGATAAACTCTCTGGATGGCTCACCGTATGCTACAGATCCGGAAGAACCAAAGTAAAGGGAATTGCCCGTTTCAGAATAACTGATGGTCCTGTTGTATACTGTACTGCTCTTCATGTTGATCCATCAAGCCCTGTTGTTCCATTATCTCACCCGGTACACTACTCCAGATATCTCGCTGGAGCTGTGGGGCAGTTCGCCACTCTTGGTCTGGCAGAAGACACATGGGCTCTTTCAAACGGCCATCTGGATGAGAAAAGCTTCCTGGACATGGCCTGGGCGTATTACGAAGAGCGAAGAAAGATGTTCACCAACGCACTGACCAATGGCAAGGATGGACTCACCGTGTGTGTGTTTGACACCTCAGACAGGATACAGCACATGTTCTGGGGAGATGGTCTTGAACCGGGAAGCGTAATTCACAGGATGTACCTTGAAATGGACAAGCTTGTCGGTAACACAATTGATAGATTAAAAAAGGATCAGAGACTTATCGTGATGTCTGATCATGGTTTCACTTCGTTTCATACCTGTGTTGACTTCAACAGATGGCTTGTTGATAACGGCTACATGGTGCTGGAAGAGGGAGTTAAAACTGTAAACGCATCTTACCACGGAGTGAACTGGTCAAAAACAAAAGCTTATGCCATGGGCCTTTCAGGAATCAATCTGAACATGAAGGGCCGCGAGGGCAAGGGCATAGTCACTGCTGAGGAAGCAGAAACCCTGATGCTTGAAATAAAAGAGAAGCTGCTTCTGTTAAAAGACGGTGACAAAGATGTGATCCGCTCCGTTAAATTTGCCAGGGACATCTACTCCGGAGGATACATTGACAGAAGCCCGGATCTGATCCCAGGTACTTGTTCCGGTTATCGTGCAGACTGGGGATGCGTCACCGGGTGTGTTGGCAGCAAGTCCATTTACCCCAATGACAGACACTGGAATGGAGATCACTGTCATGATTCAGATCTTGTAAAAGGCGTTCTTTTTACCAGCTGGAAACACAAAACAGCTGAGCCTTCAATTATCGACATTGCTCCAACTGTTCTTACAATGCTCGGTGTGAAACCACCTGGTTACATGGATGGGAGGATGCTGTGAAAAGAAGAGACTTCCTGAAAAAAGCAATACTTACACCTGCTGCTCTTGCGGCCCTCAGCGTCGGCTGTGGAAAAACCACAGGAAGATCAGGCAAAAGACTCATTGTGCTTGGTGTGGATGGTATGGACCCCAGTCTCGTGGAAAGTTTCATGGAGCGGGGACTGATGCCAAATACAAAGAGACTGATGGAAATGGGCGGTTTCAGCAGATTGGGCACATCAAACCCACCGCAGAGTCCTGTTGCCTGGTCAAACTTTATAACCGGAGCTCCCCCTCCTGTACATGGCATTTTTGACTTCATCCACAGAGATCCGGCTACAATGGCACCATTTCTCTCCATATCCGAAGTATCTCCACCGGACTCAACACTGAATATTGGCAAACTCCGACTGCCTCTTTCAGGCGGCGGTGTTAATCTGCTCAGACGCGGTACACCATTCTGGGACACGCTTCTGGATAAGGGTGTACCGGTAACAATGGTCAAGCTGCCTGTTGACTTTCCTCCACCGGCAGAGAACAAGCATGGATTGTTCCTTTCTGGCCTCGGTACTCCTGATGTCCGTGGAAGTCAGGGGAGTTTCACATTCTTCACCGATGATCCGCGATCAATATCGGATAGCACAGGCGGTGGAGTTGTTATCCCGGTAAGAGACTACGGAGACGGTTGCTACAAGTGCCGGGTGGATGGACCTGCAAATTCTCTCATTGAAGGCAATCCCACCATGAGTGTGGAAGTAAAAGTCTGGGTGGACAAAGATTCCAGAGCTGTGCGAATTGATATGGGTGATTCTTCTGTTGTTATTGGTGAAAAGCAGTGGAGCCCCTGGATGCACTTCAGTTTTCCCGCACTTGGCCCATTTTCCACAGTTCATGCCATTGGAAGATTTTACCTGAAAGAGGTAACACCCAAACTCAAGCTGTACCTGAGCCCTATCAATATCGATCCTGAGAACCCCGCTCTTCCCATCTCAAGCCCGGACTGGTACTCAAGAGATCTTGCTGAAGATGCCGGACTATTCTATACACAGGGTTTTCCCGAGGATACAAAGGCTTTGTCAAGAGGCATCTTTGACGATGATGACTACCTCTCCCAGGCCAATATTGTACTCGAGGAGAGGATGAGTCTTTTTCACTCTGTTCTCTCAAATTACAAAGAGGGGCTTCTTTTCTTCTACTTCACCAGCCTTGACCTGAATGTACACATGTTCTACAGATCCATGGACCCCGCCAGCCCTCTCTACGGCACTACAGATCCAAGGTTCTCAGGAGTTATTGCAGATCTTTACTCCAGGATTGATATAGCAGTTGGAGAGGCCATGGAGCTACTTGATGACAGAACAGAGATCATACTTTTATCAGACCATGGATTTGCACCATTCCGCCGTAGTTTCAACCTGAACTCTTTCCTTGCCGCAGAGGGATTTGCAGATATATCATCACCATACGACCGTAACAAAGATATGTTCGCCTGTCTGGACTGGAGCAAGACAGGAGCTTATGGCCTTGGGCTTAACGGTCTTTACATCAACCAGGCCGGAAGAGAAAAAGATGGAGTTGTTTCCCTGACTGACAAGAGAAACCTTATGGAAAACCTGAAAACTTCACTTGAGAGTGCAGTGGATCCTCTCACCGGAGAAAAACCTGTTAAAAATCTTTTCATTCTCGAGGATCTCTACCCGGGCTTTGAAATGCCGCCATGGGCACCGGACATGCTTGTGGGTTATTCCCACGGATATCGAGCCAGCTGGGAGACTACTCTTGGGTCTTTCCCGGAGGGGGTCATCACAGATAACATGGATCCCTGGAGTGGAACGCACTGCATCTCGCCGGATGTCTGTCCGGGCTCATTGGTTACGTCAATGAGAAATATGCCGATAAATCCAACTCTTACGGATATGGGCTCGCTGATCAATGCAATTCTCACAGAAGAGGATGGAGATCAATGAACACGCTCTTTGACCTCCTTCTGAAGCCTTTTCAATCTCACCCCCCCCTGTGGGGTTTGTTGTGGATCAGTGCTCTTTCCGGATTGATGATGATCCTGGTGTTTAAAAAAACGTCAAATCAGCAGGCGATCTCTGCTTTGAGAAGAAAGATGGGGTCCCGTGCGCTGGGAATGCTTCTTTTTCTGGAAAGCCCGTCCACAGTGCTGAAGCTGGCTTTCGGGCTCATAATTGATAATTTCATATACCTGTGGCACCTGTTGAAACCTATGCTGATAATCACCATTCCCTTTATTGTTATCGCCGCACAGCTTGACGCCAGGTATTCCCGCGAACCACTTGACGCCGGTAATCCCTCAACAGCAACTGTTTACTGGGAAAGCTTAATTCCCTCAGGCGAAATGGGTACACCGGAGCAAGGCTTCCTGATCTCCCCTGTTGTCACAATAACAGACTCTCTGGAACAGAGTTTTTCTTTTGTCGGGGATGAAGGTCTTTTTGTTTTCGATGGAATTGGAATCAGGCTGGGCTCCAGGGGACCTTCTGGTTCCATTGTTGTCCGCGGTGCTGAGAAGAGCGGGATTATTCAAGCTCTTCTTCGTCCCTGGAATGGTTCTGTAAAAGAGGGTGTTCTGGAAGTAAGATCACATATACAGGAAAAACACTACATCATACTTGGTGGCAGATGGGGCTGGTTTACCGTGTTTCTTGTATTCTCCAGCATCTCGGCTATACTGGGAGCTGTAGTATTTAAAGTTAAGGTTTAAGAACACGAGAGGGAAGCAGTAATGGCAAAGTTAAAATTCAAAATCGACGATGAAATGAAAGAGCGACTGGATAAGGTATCTGAAGCTGGTGGGTATTCGTCTGTAGAGGAATTCATTCTTCATATTATTGAGAGAGAATTGAACAAATTGGACCCGGGTGCAGATGAATCTGAAGAAGATATTCGGAAAAAACTTGAGGGTCTGGGGTATATGGGCTAGACCTTGCGTCTAGAAGCCATTCGGCATATTTTGTCATAACTAAAAAAGATGAGCGACAGGAGTAAATATGGCTGATGTGCATCCTCTTCAGGTAGTAAATCTGAGCAAACAATTCCCCAGGAAGAAAAGACTTGGCTCTGTACAGGCGGTGGCTAACATCTCTTTTAATGTCAGACAAGGCGAGATCGTTGGTTTCATCGGGCATAATGGTGCCGGGAAAACCACTACTATAAAATGCATTCTCGGGCTTCTCAAACTAACAAATGGAAGAATCTCACTCTGGGACGACGTACCTGCTCACCCCAATGTAAGAAAACGAATCGGGTACATTCCCGAGAACCCCGATTACGATGATTCCTTCCACCCCATGGAATACCTCAGAATGTTTGCTTCCATGCGAGGGCTCGCAGATGTGAACAGCGAATGGATGAAACTTTTAAAAAGGGTTGGCCTTACAGGATGGGAGACAACCAGAATAAGACAGTTCTCCAAGGGAATGAGGCAGCGAATGAGTCTGGCTCTCGCCCTTCAATCCAATCCTGACCTGCTCATTATGGATGAACCAACTGGAGGCCTTGATCCCATTGCTAGAAAGGAATTCAGAGAGATAATCCTCGAAGAGAACAAAAGAGGTGCTTCAGTTTTTCTTTCTTCCCATATTCTTTCTGATGTTGAAACAATATGCGACCGGGCAGTAATTCTATCCGGAGGTAAGCTCATGGCAGAAGGATCCATGACCGATCTTCTGGGAGAAGAGCACCTTTACAGAATTACCGTGATAAGTAGAAAAACCGGTGAAGAGGTTGAGGAAACAATACCGGAAGCAGACCTCCAGAGCAGAATTGACTCAATACGAAAGGATAATCTCCCGATTGTTAAGGTTGAAATGGCCCTCAAGTCTCTTGAGGACGTATTCATGGCAGCCACAGGAGGTGAAAAACAATGAAAGCAGTTTTTACCTTTTCACTCATGACCCTGCGAATGCTTTTTCGCAGACGAACCCTGTGGGGGATACTTCTTGTTATTCTGCTGGCGCTGGCTGGAATTGCATCAGTTCCCAGTTTTGATGTATCAAATCAAGGAAGATTCATACTCGATTTCGGTCTGTTTGGTATAGAGGTGGGAGCGCTGTTGCTTGCACTGGGTCTTGCAGCAACATTGTTCCCCAGAGACAGGGAAACAAGAACTCTAATGCCACTGATCGCAGTTCCTCTGGCGCGGTGGCAATACCTCCTTGGAAGATTCATGGGAGCTGCTCTTGTGCAGGCTGCCGCTCTGCTTGTAACCTGTCTTGGACTAATGCTTATTCTTCTTTTCCACAGGCTTCCGATTCCCGGTGATCTTCTTCCGGCAACACTACTTATTATCATTGAAGGCTGGTTCCTGCTTTCTACTGTGTTCTTCTTCAGTTTCTTTACTTCCCCGCCGCTGAACTGGCCTCTAACCACAATGCTCTTTATCGTGAGCCAGATGAGCGTTGCTGAGTTTGTAGGCATTATGCCTTCAGCTCCAGGTCTCATGAGAACAATAAGAATGATTCTTCCCCATGCTGATGTCTTCCATATAAAAGATCCGATTGCACATGGTTTTGAGATTGAACCTGTGTATTTTCTTATTGCTATTTTTTACGGTCTGTGTTACTCCGCATTCATGCTGTCCCTGGCACTGGCTGTGTTCAGAGGTCGTGATTTGAAATGAAAAGGGTTTGTATTCCCATCTCCACACTCATACTCATACCCGTAACTCTAACTCTCCTGCTGTTTACAGGTTGTCAAACAGACTACGATATCACTGATGTCGCTCCTGCTGATTTTCTTGATTCCGAAGAACATGCCCCTCACGATTGTGATATTGATCATGATCATTCTGATGGAGAGTGCGAAGAGGAGAGTCCTGAAGAGCTCCCATTAGATGATCATGTGGAAGATTCACATGCAGGACACGATCATGCTCCAGGGACCAGGAATCATGGAACTCAGTGGTTCTTTAATCAACCATGGGCAGCACCTTTCATCTGGAAAAAGCTCTTTCGAGACGGGGGAATCTTTCTGGCTCTTGCAGTTGCTGTCTTTTTCATTTCCGGAAGAAGAAGGAAGAAATGAAAAAAAGTGTTCTTCTTTATTCGGCTGCAATTGTTTTCTTATTTCTTGCGATAGTTTCCGGCGCTTCAATTTCAAGAATAGCCAGCGTGGATACCTTTAAACACATTGAAGTCTTTGGTTCAGGTTTTCAGCGATTGAGACATTTCATGGCAAGTGCACTTTATCTGCAACTCGATGACTACCATCATATTGCACAATTTCAGGGAGCAGATTGGACTGAGATAACTGACTATCTTCCTCAAATGTGGCTTATCGCAAAACTTGATCCAACTTTCACAAATGTTTACACCGATGCTGCTTATCACCTGGCAATTAACCTTGGCAGTGTGGAACAAGGTATGGATTTCATAAAAGAGGGTGTTTATAACAATCCTGACAGCCTGGATATCAGATTTGAGTACGCTTATCTGCTCTGGGAAACAGGATCCGGCACATCAGAGAATATTCTTGATGAGACCCTTGTTTACCGGTCACTGGTCAGGAGGGTGAATGGAGATTTCGACAATTCATACAACGAACCATCTTCTGCAACTCTCCTCGCAGAGGTTTTTGAAGCCAGAACTGACTCTTTGAACCCATACAGCCTTTTTTACAGAAGACGAAGCATTTTTGTTAGAGGTGCAATCAGAGAAGGCCTCTACTACCCTGATTATTTATCACCCCCACCCGATTACCTAAATACAGAGAAATTGGACGGTATTAAGTGAATGTCACCATACCAAAGGAGCTTGCAGCCAGAATTGTCTGGTTCTGCAGCCGAAGAAATGTGCAGATCAATGAAACTGTTATCGGCAAGAATACTACCGGCAGAGACATTTACATTATCAGTCGCGGCCAGTTCAGAGTTCATGATGATTCAGCAGGCGAGGATTTCGTTCTTGCAATGCTGAAACGGGGAGATATCTTTGGAGAAATGTCATTTCTTGACGGATCCATGCGATCCGCCTCAGTAACTGCCACCAGTAATGGAAGCCTGCTGGCAATGGGTGAAAAAGAGTTTTCCAATATGCTGGTAAAAGAGCCTGAAGTGGCGGTAATGTTTCTCAGGTTTCTTGCAGGTGTTGTAAGTGGACGACTCAGAGTTGCAAATGATGCATTACTGCAAGTGGCATTCGGAGACGGTGAATCAATTAATCAGGAATTCTCACATCTGAAGGAAGCTATTGCAGAGATGCATGCTGCTGTAAGAATGGAACTTGAGGGCACTTAGGAGCAGGACCAAGTAAGCAGCATTACAGTAAGCAAAGTCCTCACCTTGTATAGCAAGGTAATAGAACACTGGCTGCTTGACAGGTACTAGTACCCTGTCAAGCAATAACTGTCGCATACTGCTCGCTCTTTCAAGTACCAGCTATGTTGCTGTTCCAATTACATAGCGGTGCTATGCGCATGAAACAGCGCCTTGCTGGAACTCGAAATAGCAACGCATTATACCGACACAAATTCCATGACAGGGTACTAGTCTCCATTCTCATGAATTGGAAGTACTTCCCACAAGAAACTGGTTCCACCCTCTATGGGAATGTTCGAGAAGGAATAAGTTCGCCACTGGCCGTCTTCTATTCTAAAATCATACCATCCTTCAGTTACTTGAAAGATTGCTGAACTGTCTGGAGGAAGAATGGATAATCCCAGCATGTCAATCCATTTTTCCCTGCCTGATTCCGTAACCCAGACAAAGTAGAATTCTGTGGAAGTGCAATTCTTTATTTCAACCGTTGCACTTGCTGATTCAGCGAGAGCCGATATCGCCAGTAAACACAAAAGCAGTACAATTGTTTTCATTACCCCTGCATGACTCCTTCATTAGTGACATGACATCAACATCTATCCACCCATGCTCTCGAAGTTCCTGAAATCCCATGATCAGATCATAGACAGACTGATTCTCTTTCTGGCTTTTTCAATACCTGTGACTGTAACATCCACCTTCATTCCCACATGAACCACTTGAGAAGGGTGCTTAATCCACTCTCTGCTCAAACGACTAACATGCACAAGTCCATCTGTGTGCACACCAATATCAACAAATGCCCCGAAATCAGTTACATTGGTAACGATTCCCGGTT
>JAOZRM010000246.1 GCA_029940175.1 Candidatus Sabulitectum sp.
TAAGCTCCGGGGGAGTGTCGAACATTCCATAATTCCTGACCTTACCCTCGATGGTCACTTTGAAAACGGGCAAAGTCAGGTTCATCACTCTTCTTGTTGATGACTCGACAACAGCCTTTGCGCCTGGATAGCGAAGAGCATCAAGAAGACCTTCTTCCTCCATGGCGGCCCTGGCAAAGAGAAATTCTCCGTATGCGGTTTCAAGCTGATCTTCCAGCTTTGATCTTGCTCCCTCGTAGTGACCGATCAGGATTTTGAACTGACGCATTAATTCATCAAGCTTGTCTTTAAGAAGCTTGTGTCCTTTTTGTGCCAGCTTGAGACGCTTCTTAAGCTGAAGCATCTCCATCCTGGTGGCTTTTACTTCAATGGCCATCAGTCTTGCTCTTTAACTGGCCAGTACTTGTCCAGGTTCTCCGGACGAATACGTTTCATTTCTGATCTTGGAAGCAGTTTGAGAAGTTCCCAGCCGAGATCAAGAGTTTCGATAATACTTCTGTCCTCATGCTCATCCTGACTTATGTAGCGCTTCTCATACTCAGCTGCAAAGTTCAGATACTTTCTGTCAATCTCGCTGAGTGCTGCCACTCCGAGAATAACTGAAAGCTCTCTGGCGTTCTTGCCTGCAGAGTAAGCAGCCATAAGCTGGTTGAAGAGATCAGCATGATCCTCTCTGGTCTTACCGGCACCAATTCCCTTGTCCTTCAAACGACTCAGGGATTCCATCACATCCATAGGCGGGTAAATGCCCTTTTTGTGCAGCTCTCTATTCAAGATAAGCTGACCCTCGGTGATGTAACCGGTGAGATCCGGAATTGGATGAGTCTTGTCATCCTCCGGCATTGTAAGAATAGGGATCTGGGTAATTGAACCCTTCCTGCCCTTGATTCTGCCTGCACGCTCGTAGAGTGATGCAAGATCTGTGTAAAGATAACCCGGATAACCTCTGCGACCGGGAACCTCTCGTCTGGCTGCACTGATCTCTCGAAGAGCATCACAGTAGTTTGTCATGTCGGTCATGATAACAAGAATGTGCATGTCCTTCTCATAAGCAAGGTACTCGGCAGCGGTAAGAGCCATTCTCGGTGTACTGATCCTTTCAATTGCAGGATCATCTGCAAGGTTCAGGAAAACAACGGCTCTGTCCATGGCTCCTGTGGCTCTGAAGTCTTTGATAAAGTAATCAGCTTCCTCAAAAGTGATTCCCATGGCAGCAAAGACAACCGCAAAGTTGTCCTCCCCGCCCATAACCTTGGCCTGTCTGGCTATCTGGGCAGCAAGAATGCTGTGTGGAAGACCGTTTGCACTGAAGATGGGGAGCTTCTGGCCTCTGACCAGAGTGTTGATCCCATCAATGGAACTGAAACCTGTTTCAATAAACTCTGCGGGATAATCTCGAGCATACGGATTGATAGGTGCACCGTTGATGTTGTTCATCTTCTCCGGAACAATAGGGGGGTCGTTATCAAATGGAGGTCTTGGACGACCCTGTCCATCAAAAACTCTGCCAAGCATCTCAGTGGATACTCCAAGCTCAACACCCTTGCCCAGGAAGCGAACTTTGCTGGTTTCAAGATCAGTACCACTGGAACCCTCAAAAAGCTGAACCAGAGCTCTTCTGCTGTCAATTTCCAGAACCTTTCCATGACGAAGCTCTCCGCTGGACAGCTCAATCTCCACCAGTTCCTCAAAACTGACGTCTGTAACCTGATCCACCACCATCAGGGGGCCGGATATCTCCACGGTGGTTTTGTATTCCCGTATCATTTCAGACCTCCTTTTCTAGTTGTTTTCAAGCTGTATTTTTTCGTTCACAGCTTCTGTTATTTTTTTCTGCAGATCATTGATCTGTTCAATATCTGCCTCAGGCAGGTAACGCATTTTTGCTATGTCTTCAGACAGTGGGAAATCGAAGATCACCCTGGGGTGTACATCCGCTTCAATGGCTCTGGTCATCTCATCATAAGTGAACAGAATAGTATTCAGCATGAGCTGCTGCTTTCTGCTTGAAGCAAAAGTATCGATGGGATGGAAGGCATTCTGATGAAGATAGTCTTCTCGAAGGCTTCGGGAGGTAAAGAGGATAAGCTGATCCTCGGGAGAGAGACTCTCCGCTCCTACCAGTCGAGCAATCTCAAGAAGATTTGACTCGTCCTGAAGAAGAGCCATTGCTTTCTTAACCGTAGGAACCCAGTCAACACCCATGTACTCATCGTAGTATGGCTTCAGGTTCTTTGTGTACAGACTATAGCTGTCCAGCCATCCGATTGCAGGGAAATGACGCATGTACGCCAGCTCTGCCTGGAGACTCCAGAAAACCTTCACCACTCGGAGAGTTGACTGAACCACTGGATCAGACAGATCACCACCGGCCGGGCTGACTGCGCCAACAACGGTAAGCTCTCCTATTCTCTCTCCACCAAGACACTGCACCTTACCTGCTCTCTCGTAGAACTCTGCAATTCGTGTTCCCAGATAGGCCGGATATCCTTCTTCACCAGGCATCTCCTCCAGTCGACCGGACATCTCTCTCATAGCCTCTGCCCAGCGACTTGTTGAATCAGCCATCAAAGCAACAGAGTAACCCATGTCACGGAAGTATTCCGCAATGGTTATTCCTGTGTAGACGCTTGCTTCTCTCGCAGCTACAGGCATGTTGGACGTGTTGGCAACAAGAACAGTTTTCAGAATAAGAGGTTTGCCGGTTTTTGGATCCTTGAGTTCCGGGAATTCCTGAAGAACATCGGTCATTTCATTACCGCGCTCTCCACATCCCACGTATATCACAATTTCAGTATCCGCCCATTTGGCAAGCTGATGCTGAATTACTGTCTTACCACTTCCAAATGGACCGGGAACACATGCTGTTCCTCCCTTACCCACAGGAAAGAATGTATCTACAACTCTCTGACCAGTGATAAGTGGCTCCTCGGGAGCTAGCTTTGTACTCACCGGTCTCGATTTTCGAACAGGCCATTCCTGGTACATCTTCATCTCAATAGTTTCTCCGGTTTCGGTTTTCACCTTCGCAACCACTGTGTCGATGTTGTAATCGCCTTTATCAAGCACAAATGTAACTTCACCGCAGTTTCCCGGGCGTACCATAATTTTGTGAATGATCAACTCGGTTTCCGGAACTGTTCCTATGAGCTCTCCTCCAGAAACTTTCTCTCCGACTTTCAACTCAGGTGTAAATGACCACAGTTTCTCGTGATCAAGACCCGGAATGTTGATTCCTCTTGTGATCCAGTCTCCAGCCTGCTCTCTCACCTTATCCAGGGGACGCTGAATTCCATCATAAATAGATGTCAGCAATCCGGGACCAAGCTGAACGGAAAGAGGATGGCCCGTCTGATAAACTGGATCGCCCGGCTTCAGGCCTCCAGTTTCCTCATAAACCTGAATTGAAGCCTTGTCTCCCTTTAGTTCTATAATTTCCCCGATTAGCCTGTAATCCGAAACAAAAACCACATCAAACATTTTTGCTTCTATCATTCCAGTGGCAACCACCAGCGGACCGGCTATCTTGTCAATCCTGCCATGTATCATTGCTTCCTCCGACTCACTGCTCATCCTCCGCCATCAGGTCAATACCCACGGCTCTGATGATCAGGTTTCTGATCGTGTCCTCGCCTCTGTGCTTCGATCCGGAAACTCCGGGTAAAACCACAACGGCAGGAATCGGCATACTGACAACCTCATCAACTTCGCCCTGGAGGTGATCCAGCATATCCTCGGTGATCATTATCACTGA
>JAOZRM010000400.1:0-653 GCA_029940175.1 Candidatus Sabulitectum sp.
CTGACTTATCAACTGTAGCTTGCAGGGTCGTTGTGAAGCAGTTATTATTACTTTAGTCAGGTAGTTATGAGCTACTCAAATAGAGGGGGACTGTATTTTAAACCTTGAGAAACACATGGGGAATAACGGGAGCTATACTGAACTGAGGGTTCAGGATGTAAGTTCTCACACAATCAGAATGGTAAACGGTGCTGTAAGGGAAAACCGGCGGACGGCTAGCTTGGGGGCTTCTGCCAGATCGTTTCTTCGTGGGAAGTGGGGTTTTGCCTCAAGTTCATATACTGATGCTGGGAGTCTTGGCGTTCTGCAGGCTAGAGCCTCTGAAAATGCTGAGTTGCTGGGCGGCCATTCCACAGGAAAGTTGTTTGAACTTCCTGCGTATCCGGGGAAAGTTAATTACGGTTTCCAGGGTGAAGAGCTGCCTGTATCCGCCGAGAAAGTGTCAGAGTTGTTTTCATACATTGATTTGGAAGTGGTGAGGCGCTTCAGTAGATTGAATTCCAGAACTCTCCTCTTCACAGGCAGGGGTGAGGAGACTCATCTTGTTTCTTCAGACGGGTCAGTTCGCCACACTTTTCACAGAAGAGCTGTTCTTTTCTTCTCATTTACAACTGCGAAAGATGGGGAGAATTATAAGCTTTCCAGAAAATTTG
>JAOZRM010000400.1:663-1061 GCA_029940175.1 Candidatus Sabulitectum sp.
CTTCTGTGATTAATGAATATCTGTCAGCACCGGAGAAACTCCTGTCCGAACTCGAGGATCTGTACGAAAACCTTCTTAAGAAGGCCGGTGGTGTCTCCGCAAAACCTGGTACTCGTGAATGCATACTTGGCCCGGGGCTTACAGGGATATTTGCGCACGAGGCAGTGGGCCATACAGTTGAATCTGATCTGGTCATGGCTGGTTCAATTGCAGGTGACTTCATGAGCAAGCAGGTTGCAAGCCCACTGATCACTTTAGTTGACTTTGCTTCTGAATGCATGGGAGACCCTTGTCCGGTACCGGTAGTGATGGACGAGGAAGGGATAGCCGGTGAAGATGTGGTGATCATCGAGAACGGTATTCTTCGCAGTTTCCTGCACAACCGGGAATCTGCTGTG
>JAOZRM010000002.1:0-36587 GCA_029940175.1 Candidatus Sabulitectum sp.
TATCGTGTATTCTATTGACGAAGAAAAATGTATCATCTACGTGCATCGAGCAAGAACTCACTATGGGGATTAACAGTTCAAGGCATTGATGTCGCAAATAGCATTACGATTATGCTTTTTCCTTCCTTCCTTTGCTTTGCAGTAAAACGAAGGCAAGAAAAGATTTTTTTATACTCCACCCAGCATGAATTCTACCCACTGCTCAAGAGTCAGGGCTTTTTTGTCAGCAGGTTCAGACCCGGCTGTTGCAAATATCTCATCACTGATCACTTCATCGAAGAGGTTGTTGGGATCCTCTCCGTCAATAATTAACAGGCGTCTCTGGAATGCCAGCATTCTCCACTCCTGTGAAAAATATTTCCACCTGGTGCCACAGTTCTTGCAGTAGTAGACACCTTCCAGCCAGTACTCTTTTTCAAAATCTTCAATTTCAGAAAAACAGTCAAGCTCCCGTGCAGAGGTCACAAGCTGATTCTGGATATTATCCATCCATCCTGGTCCCTGTTTTTTACCAGCCCAGAAAACGAACTTCTTAAAACCGCAGGGGCAGCCATCCAGAGAGCAGTATTCGTCAAGCACCAGTTTCACTGCATTCTCTCTGTTCTCTATATGCTCCTGCATTTTGTTGAGCTGCTCTTTGTTCACACAAGCCTCCGGATTAAATATTTATCACAGGCAATTCAATCATGTACACTTTCTGAACACCGGATAATGGGTCGTTATTCCAGGCCAGACAGCCGTTTGGGGTTATGCTGAATTGCCAGTATCGGCCAGCCTGTGGGAATTCTGCAGAAGCAATATGAACTCCTGCACTATCAAAGATGTCGAAGACAGGTTTCTCTTCTGTTCCCCGCTGAACCCAGAGATTTCCTGATGAATCTATCCCAATGTTCTCAACAAGCATGTAGAAGGGGTCGGGTGCAAATCCCTCTGGAAGAGCATTTGCACCCAGAGCTGCAAACTGCATTCTGGTGTATTCTGTCTCATCAAGTATTTCCTGCTCTGTTTTCTCAACTGGTGGAATAGAAAGAGAAGCAGAAAAAAGATCAGTGCCTTCAGTGTCCCAGCATAGAATTTCATAAGTTGAAGTGGATTTACGGCAGTAACAAATACGGTTGACACCATCAGAAGTCATAACGGTACTGCTCATTAAACCATCAAACGAAGCCGTTACAGCTTCAAGGTCAAGATCCATAAGGGTGTCTGAATAGAAAGTTAGCAACGGAGTTTCGTCTTCAACAGAGAACAAAGAGGGTTGTATTACTATCAGGGGTTCAGAATCAACCATGTCAAATTTCAATTTCCAGGCTGCCATCCTGTTTTCAGTGAGAGGTGACAGTGATAATGGAGTAGTTAACCCCCATTCCGTCAGGTCATACAGGGATTCCCCTTGTTCTGAAAGAGCAACAACAGCTGTTTTACCCAAATCCAGAATCATGATCATTCCATCAGGCATCACTGACATTTCAAACGGTGATAAAAGCTCTCCCGGTCCACTTCCACTTCTGGACATGTTAGAGAGGTGAATCCCGTCAGATGAAAACTCTCTGATTAACCGGGCACTTTGATCAAGCACCAGTATGGTTCCCGATGGTGATACTTCCGCGTCTGCAATTGCACCAAGCACATAGCACGAGTCGCCCATCTCGATACCTATACTGTCCACAACTGAAACGGTTAACCTTTCAGGAAAGGGTTCCTGCCAAACCCCAGGATCTCCACATCCCGAGGAAAACACAGCCATCAGGCATAAGGTTGATATCAGGATAGTGTATTTGCTTGATTTCATGTGTTCAAAATCCCTTTCTGATAGAATTAATCTTTTAGGAAGTAGTAGAGACCGAATCCACCTCTGGAAACAATAAAAATGCTCCACAACGCTACAACAATGTGATTGCCTAGGAATTCATGAGTGCTTGAAATTAAAATATTTGACATTAATATAACTGTGACAGAACCAGCAGCAGCATGAATTTTGTAGAGCAGTCCTATCTCTCTCTCATCAGGGTTGGATACCTTGTTGAACCAGATATGAAACACGGCAAGCGGGAGAATGGTAACTCCCAGTACGAACACATAGTCCCAGCTGGTGAAATAACCAAGCAGTGCAAGAAGTATTCCAGCAGCAAGATGAACTGCTGACCACCATAAATAATTACCTTTAATTTTACTCATAAAGAATCCTGCCCTTCCATGTATTATCTGTCTTCCCGGAAGTACCGAAAACCGTACACGCCTCTTGACGCAAAGGCAACACTTAGAATCGGGTAAACGCCAAATGGTGCTCCAAATGCAGCCGAGACCCATGCCACTGTAAATATTACCAGACCTGATTTCGCAAAAATGGCGTTTATCATTTGGACTTCTCGTTCGTCTGATTTGGTGCCCTTTATGAACCAGAAATTGAAAACACCGAATGGTATCAATACTATTGCCATCACAAACACAGGTTTCATATCTGAAAGCAGCCATCCAAGAAGAGCGAGAAGAATTCCAGTTAAAAGATTTGCGCCTGCCCACCACAAGTAATTGCCTCTTATCTTAATCCTAGCCATCCTTTTCTTCCTCCTTCAACTGAAATGCATCTTCCACCGCCACGCCGAAGTATTCTGCCATCTTGAGAGCTGTCTTAACAGATGGGTTGAACTTGCCTCTTTCGATGGAATTCACAGTTTGCCTGCTGATACCCACTTCATCAGCCAGTGTCTGCTGGGATATTTCCTTCTCGGCTCGTAGAACTCTGAGCCTGTTGCTTAATTTCATAAAACTCCTCTCGAAGTGAGCATGTATAAAACAAGACATAATGTCAAGTAATAGCGACAATCATTTTGTGTTCTGCTGAAATTTCTCATTTCAAGCTACTACAGCTGGTAAATAGGTGATGTATTTATTCTGGGGAAGACCGGGAAGCAAACTGATACAGCACTTCATTTGTCAAGTACTCCCTTGCGATACATTATTCCGAATGTAACTAAGATGAAGCAGAATAAGGTAATGAGTGATATTGATCTCTCAAATTTGTACAAATTCTGAAGATTAAGTATAGTTTTTGTAGGAATTGATTGTTTCTATCACCAACCTGAAAGGAAATCATGAAACTGGTAACTATTCTTGCTCTTACTGTATTTGTGTCAATGGCTTCAGCTGGAGCTGAGGTTCTTACAGAGATAACTGAGAAAATAACAGTTTCCTTTGATCAGGAAACCGGTACATTTGTTGATGGTGCGTATGACACGTTGCTTGAAGCCCATTCCATGATTGGCTCTGCCGACTTGACTGGCGAACATGAGCTCGCTGCACTTAAAGCAATGAACAGCATGGTTACTTACAATCTCGCTTGCCTTGTAGCCCTTCAGGGAAACAGCGAAGATGCACTTGTGTGGCTTGAGGAATCCATTTCTTCCGGTTATGGTGATCCAGAGTGGATGGCTCAGGATGAAGATCTTTCCAGTTTAAGAGAAGATCCCAAATTCGCTGAGCTTGTAGCTGCTGCCGAAGAGAACCATGTGGAAACCAGCCACGATTGCGGCAACTGTGAGAGTAGCGGAAACTGCGCTGACGAAGTGTAAACAGTTTTGCTGAATCAGTAGTAAATACCCCCGGATTTCTGAGTAATTATATTGCTCACTGGGGGTTTTTTATTTCTGAATATTTCACAATCCTTGGGCGGGAGATTCTCTTGAACAATATTACTCTTCAGCTGAAGATCGAGAAAGCTGTGAATCCATTACTCTGTGCTGTTCCTTTGCTCTGGCTGCTTGGTGCTTCCTGCCAGGGAGAGGGTATCCACCCTGAAAGTAATTCATCTGAATTCAACGGTGATAACGCAGATCTGTGCACACTTACCGTAGTAGACTCCATCGGTGTAGAGCTGGGCGACTCAAACTATGTGTTTGGGGCACTGAGCGAAGTGGACATAGGCCCTAATGGTGACATTTTCGCAGTGGACTGGATGAAGTGCAGCATTTTCAGATACTCGCCAGATGGTGATTTCATACAGCGGATTGGCAGACCAGGTAATGGCCCTGGAGAGATGATTCAACCGGGTCATCTTGCAATAATGAATGATGGTTCGATAAGTATTGATGACGGTGAACAGGGCTGGATCAGATATGACTCTACCGGGGAGTGTACTAGCTCAGGGAATATTTTGCAGCCCTCTCCAATGCAGATAATGGCTCTGGATTCCGCCAGAGTACTGGGAATGCTCAGTGGGCTTAGTCTTGAAGATAATTACTGGGTAACAGAAAAACGAATATGCACATGGAATGCAGATATGCCGGACTCAGTACAAACAGAGTATTTCGGCAAAGAGTATCTGCTTGATGCAGTTGATATTGTGCAATTCAGGCAGGATATTGTCAGAGTCGACTTTTTCCCCATGTTGTTTACAGCCGGTGACGGATTTGTATGCATTGCTCCGGAGCCTCGTGCAGAACCAGTACTTCTTCTTTTTCATGAAGATGGTTCAGTGATGGATACACTTGTGCTTCCTTACCCGGAAGTACTTAGAACGGAAGAAGAACTTCAGGCACGGAAACAGTTCATAGAGGATTTTTTCTATTACACGTCCCGGTATACCCATCAGGTTGAGTGGGAGCCGTACCCAAATCACCCTTTGATAGTAGATCTTGGCGTTGACAGTTTGAACCGGATCTGGGTGCAGCGGGGGTTTGAGCAGGATCCTACCTTTGATCTTTATGATGTATCGGGAGAACATCTGATAACTGCAGTTCTTCCAGGCAGAGATGATACCGATCACTGGGAATTCAACATTACCAGAAGAGGGATTCTGGCTGTTCCAGAGGACCCGGAGAGCTACTATTCGGTGTACATGATCAGTGCTGATTTTTGAGTTCAAACCCATACATCGTAAACCTAGTGCAATACAATGGATATGCAGTGCTGTGTGAAAATGGTTCTCTTATTAAAGTTGCATAAAAGATCTTCTGGTAGTACATTTAGAAGTACGATAGGAGGTACATCGTTTGAGAATTCCACAGATTATTCCAATTACAGATTTAAGACAGGATGCAGCATCCGTATTACAGCAGGTTCGAGAATCTGATGAGCCGCTTGTAATAACTCAACGGGGTAGACCGGCGGCTGTACTGCTTAGCATTGAAGCATACGAGAAGTCAGACAGGGATCGACAGCTGCTGCTGCTTCTTGCACAAGGAGACAAAGAAATATTGACAAGTGAAGGTTACAGCCTTGACAGCGTCATGAAAGAAGCAGACCAGATACTCAATGGCAAGCAGTGAGAATCAGGTTTACCCCATCGGCAAGAACTCAATTCCTTGCAGGTGTATCGTATATAAGAAAAGATAATCCAAAGACTGCCATGGATTTCAGAATAAAAGCTGAAAAGGATCTTGCTCGGTTAACGGATTTCCCGAAATCCGGAAGGATCATTCCAGAGTTTCCATATCTACCTCATCGAGAGCTTCTTGTTAAACCATATAGGTTTTTCTACCGGGAGGTGGACAAGACAATCTGGATTGTTGCAGTCTGGCATTGTGCTCAGCTACCACATAGACCTCTTGGAATTTAAAACAGCTGAAGCTGACATCATATCAGATTGCTGATTATGAGGAATCTCGCAAGAAAACGGAGGACTTCAAATGTATGGATTTACAGATAGCCTGGAGCTCAGGAAAGATTTTGTCTGCATGTTGGCAGTGCTCTCTTTGTTCGGCCTTTCCTGCGGTGGAGAAAACAATCAGCCGGAAAGCAGTTCATCTGAACTGAACGATGATTATGCAGATGTGTGTACACTTACTGTAGTTGACTCCATTGGAGTAGAGCTTGGGGATTCCAACTATGTGTTTGGTGCAATAAGGGAAGTCGATATTGGTTCCGATGGAGACATCTATGTTCTGGACTGGATAAAATGCGCGATCTTCCGTTATTCCTCAGACGGTGACTTTGTACAGCGAATTGGTGGCCAGGGCAGCGGGCCTGGAGAGATGAGTCAGCCGGGATTCTTTGAGGTGCTGGATGACGGCTCAATATGCGTGGTTGATGCGAATGGCTGGCTGAGATACGACAGTGCCGGGGAATCTGTCTCAACTCAGCCTGATGAAGGCAGGCAGATACGCTATATGAACTCTGCTGATTCGAATTTCATCATCGGGGCCGGGGTTGAAGTCGAATGGCTGGATGATCAGATGCAGATTACAAAAAGGATTTGTCGTTTTGACCCACAGCAGCCCGACTCTGTTATAGTGGAATACCTTCAGATGCAATACCATCTTGAAACCGCAGAGATGAATGAATTCATGCGGGCAGTTGTAAGAGTCGACCTTTTTCCTGTGCTGTTCGCAGCAGGTGACGGATTTGTCTGCATTGTTCCCGATCCGGTTGAAGAATCCGAGATCCTTATTTTCCATGAAGACGGCTCCGCAGCGAATACTCTAATACTTCCCTACCAGGCTGTTCAAAAAACTGAAGAGGAGATTGTGGAGGAAAAGCGGTTCATTGAGGCGTTCTTCCACCGCTTTACTGGATACACTAATCGCGTTGACTGGATCCCGTTACCCAACCACCCCATGATCACGAATCTTGGTGTTGACAGCCTGAACCGTATCTGGGTACAGAGGGGATTTGAGCAGGATCCGACCTTTGATCTTTATGATGTATCAGGGGAACTTCTGACGACTGCAGTTCTTCCAGGCAGAGATGATACTGCTCACTGGAAATTCAATATTTCCAGAGGAGGTATTCTGGCTGTTCCAGAAGACCCGGAGAGTTACTATTCGGTGTATCTGATCGGCTTCAGCCAGTAAGACAAATCAGCTATTCGTTTAGAAGGCGAGTGAAGCAAAATGCTTCAAAATAGGAAAAGTGAAGCAAAACGCTTGACATCGCAGATGACTTTGCAAATTTCTCAAGTTTTTCTTACACCACTATCACCGACTCTACTGATCGCGGAGCGACTTGATTTCTTTTTCATTCTGTTTATTATGAGAGCTTCAGGGTTTCCGTCATTAGTTCAATATACTGACAGGTGAAAATTATTATATCGGATAGGCAGAAACAGGCCAGCAAAAATTCAGATTTTGACCTTGCAACCTGGCTCGTTATCAAGGAGAGTTGATGGCAGAAGAACATCCCAGAACGGATTTCAATGCGCTTGTATCCACTATTCGACAGGTGCATAAGCATCTTGCCGCAAGAGCAAGCAGAGCGGTTAATATCAGCCTGACTCTTCGCAACTGGCTGATTGGTGCATACATTGCTGAATTTGAACTGAATGGTGAAGATCGAGCTGCTTATGGAGAGGGTTTGCTGGTAAAGCTAGCTGCAACATTAAAGGAAAAGAAGGTCAGTTCTTGTGGAAAACGTCAGCTGTATAACTATCTCCACTTCTATCAAACATATCCTGAGATTGTGCGATTACTGCCCGCACAATTAGGGGAAGTACCCACTTCCGGTATGATTTTGCCGGGTGAGAAAGTGCGGTCACTGCCCGCACTTTCTGAAATCGATCCTGATTCACTGCTTAACCGCTTGTCTTATACTCATATTGAGCAGTTGCTTGCAATTGAGGATGCCCTCAAACGTACTTTCTACGAGATTGAGTGTATGCGTGGCAACTGGTCAGTCCGAGAGTTGAATCGTCAGATTGGCAGCCTGTACTATGAACGATCTGGTTTGTCTATGAACAAGAAAAAACTGGCTGAAATGAATCAAACTGGATCAGAGCAAGCGCCAACTGCATTGGTAATCCGTGATCCTTACATATTCGAGTTTCTTGGGATCAAATCCAAGGAAGTAATGAGTGAATCTGATCTTGAGGATGCCCTTCTTGACAAATTGCAGGACTTCCTGCTGGAGCTTGGACATGGCTTTTGTTTTGAAGCCAGGCAAAAACGAATTCTTATCGGTGATACGTACGGATTTGTTGATCTGGTTTTCTATCACAGAATATTGAAGTGCCATGTGTTGATTGATCTTAAAGTTGAGAGGTTTTCCCACGAGAATATAGGACAGCTTAACACATATGTAAGCTGGTACCGAAAGAACATGATGCAGGAAGAAGACAACAATCCTATAGGTATTCTTCTATGCGCAAAGAAAGATAATGCACTGATAGAGTATGCCCTTGCAGGTATGGACAACAACCTGTTTGTCTCAAGGTATCAGCTGGAGTTACCAAGCAAAGAGGAAATGAAGAGATTTCTTGAGGAAACCATAAGCAACTCAGAAGGAAATGAATGATATGAGTACAGATGTGAGGAACGAAGTCAAAGAAACCCTTGAGATCAACTAATTTGGCCTGTCATTGCGGAAAGCATAAAGTTGAGAATAGTAGAGGGGCGCCTGCAATAAAGCAGACGCCCTTGTTCTTCTGTTCTTTTAGAGTACCCGGAACCGTTCTGTTCCAACCTCTCTTATGTCTTTGCGGTACTGCTGGCTGTGGGTCAGTGGTGGTTGTATCGAGGAAGCTTTCGCACCAAGATTGATGGGCACAAGAGTTCCTCTGCCGTCCCAGTTCCTCTCTTCACCGGTGTTCCAGTAGAAACGGACCATGTCACCCAGTTTTTCACGGATCAGTTCATCCGTAGAGTCACTAAGATTGAGGTCGAATTCTTCTGCCAGCGATTCAAGAATTTCTATTCCGGTTTTTCCGGAAGCAGGAGGAACTGCCCCGTTGAAGCAGATAACATTGCCTTCGTAGTTGCATCTGGTTCCTGGGGTTTCAAGGAAGGTTGAACCGGGAAGTGTGACATCTGAGGCCATTGTGGTTTCAGTATCGGTCCAGTCCATGGCTGCAATAAAATCACAGTTCTGGAACCAGGAACCTGTTCTGCTGAAGTCCAGTGGATTTTCTCCTATGATGAAAGCAGCTTTAAGCTTACCTTCTTCAAGAATGCTCCTGAGTTCTTCACTGGTCTTTGCTCCGGGAAGAGCATTCTCACCAATGGGAACCCGTCCTGCTGTGAATGCCGGGTCTGCACCCATCACCTCAAGACCTGCGCTGTTGGCTATAAGCCTTGGCAGTAGAATGTCGGTCTGTTTCTTTGCATCCCTTAACATCAGTGTAAGGTTGGCGAAGATCTCAATATCTTCATGAGCTGCATCCTGTGGCCTGTCAGGGCTGTGAACAATCACGACTCTGCCGGCATTCATGATGAGTTCAGCTGCCTTGAGAATATCTTCACTTTCCACACCGGCTTTAGCTGCATCGATGTCGACTGAAGAGATTCTGGCGTCCAGGAAGATGTCTCTGCCCTCAATGTTGTCAGGGGAGATCACACCCCTGTTCATCAGTTCGTGCATCACTCCATTCCAGAAGTAGGATGCTCTGCCGCGCATGGGGTCAACCGCAAGGGTTGCCAGATGCTGATCAGAGTTTGCAAGGGTGGAGTTGGCAACTATGAGCTTTGCTCCATCCTTTACCTTCTGAATGACATCCACGGCAAGAATAAGATGATCAGCTTCAAGAGCTGTGTTGTTGCAGATGATCAAATCTGCATCCTTGAGACAATCCTTGTCTGAGGTTGATGCTGTGAAACCGAAGGATTTGTCCAGAACGCCGGACCGTCCGCCTCCACTTATGATTGCAAGTGAACCGATGTTGTTGGTGCCGATTCCGTTTCTTGCAATTTCTGACGCAATGAAGAATTCTTCATTTGTAAGCTCTGGAGAAACGAATACTGCAACTTTTTCAGCGCCGTATTCTTTAACTGCTTCTTTCATCTGCTTGACTATTGCTTCATTGGCAATCTGCAGCTGAACAGCTTTGTAGGAACTGCCCTCACGGATCACTGGATTCTTCATTCTGCTCTGTTTGATGAAAAGTTCGTTGCCGAATCTTCCATAGCGACAGAGGTAATCTCCGGGTTTTCCGCTTGACTTTATGAAGTAGCGTTGATCACCAAAGTTTCTTACAACTATTTCACAACCGATGGAACAGAAACCGCAGTGTGTACTGATATCCTCAGTTTCCAGGCAGGCTCTACCGTTAAAAGGGTATTTCATGGTAAGAGCTCCTGTGGGACATGCATCCACACAGTTACCGCAGCTGATGCAGCTTGTTTCCACAAGCGGATCATTCATAGCAGGGCGCATCTCGGTTTTGAAACCTCTTCCCACAAGCCCTAGAGCAGGTATGGGAAGAACTCTTTCACATGTTCTGACGCATCTAGCGCAGAGAACGCACTTGTTGGGGTCGTATACTATGTAGGGATGTCTTTCATCCACCTTGTGCTTACGTACATGACCCTTGAACTCTTCCATGTCTACGCCGTATTCCTCGCCGTAAAGCCTCAGATCGCAGTCATCAAAACGGACGCATCCGCATGAGAGACATCTGTCTGTCTCATGCTCGTTGTCCTCGGGGTCAAATCCTGTAGCAACTTCCTGAAAGCTGTTCCGTCTTTCATCAACTTCAATTGCGTGAAGTTCATGTCTGGTGGATTCGTTCACATCGCCAAGCTCGGTCTTTCCCGGCTTGGCCCAGAATTCCTTGCGAACCACAAATGGCTCCGGTGTGATCTTTGTCTGTTCAAGCCAGGCAGTTATTGATTTGGCCGCCCTCTGGCCGTCTCTGATTGCATCGATTGCAACTGTTGGTCCGTCGTCTGCAGCATCTCCGCCGGCGAAGATTCCCTGGACATTGGTTTCCATAGTTCTTGTGTTTACCACATAGGTGTTCCACCTGGTAAGTTCAACTTCACCGGTTTCTATTTTTGTGAGGCCATCAAGAACAGTATTCTGACCAATAGCAGAGATCACAAGATTACAGGGAAGCTCAAATTCAGAGCCTTCCTGAGGAACAGGTCGGCGTCTGCCTGAAGCATCCGGCTCTCCCAGTTTCATTCTCTGGCACTTGAGTGCTTTCAGTTTGCCGTTTTCCTGTACAATGCCAACTGGAGCGGCAAGTTCCATTAGCTCGATGCCCTCTTCAAGAAGATCCACTATCTCCATCTTGTCTGCAGGCATCTGTGCTCTGGTTCTTCTGTAAAGAACGATGACTTTGTCTGCGTTGAGACGCCATGCAGTTCTGGCAGCATCCATGGCAGTATTACCGCCTCCTACAACAACGATGGTTCCAGTGAGGGGCTCCGGGTTATCGACCTTCTCGGGCAGGAAGTCAGCACCGGTAACAACACCTTCGGTGTCAAATTCACCTTCAACACGCATTGCCTTGCCAGTCCAGGCTCCTGCTGCAAGGAAGAGTGCATCATGCTTATTCTTCAGTTCATTCAGTGTTACATCGGTGCCTACTCTGACGTTGCAGTGAATTTCAGTGCCCACCTTTTTGATGTACTCTACTTCCTGGTCCATCACGTCATCAGGAAGTCTGTACTCCGGAATGCCGTATCTGAGCATTCCACCAGTTCGTTCCTTTGCCTCGTAGATAACCGGCTTGATGCCCTGCTTTCCCAGGAACCAGGCTGCAGTAAGACCTGCAGGACCTGAACCGACTATTCCAACTGATCTTCCCGTAGGAGGAAGGCACTCTGGCTCAGTTGCATAAGCGTTTTCAGCATCTGAGAGGTAACGCTTTATGTTGTTTATAGCCACAGGAGTGTCTACATCCATCCTTCGACATACATCCTCGCACTTTCGGACACAAACTCGTGCACAAACAGCAGGGAGGGGATTTTTCTCACGGATCAGGTCGATTGCCAGCTGTAGTTCTCCCATTGCTGAGAGGGCAATGTATCCCTGGGCATCCACATTTGCAGGACATCCTTCCAGGCATGGAGATATACAATCTGCGTAGTGGTTGGAAAGAAGCAGTTCGAGAGCCGTTTTTCTGGAATCAAGAATTCTGTCGTTCCTTGTCTGAACTTCCATGCCGGGAGCGATCACTGTGGCACAGGAAGGAACAAGGTTGCCTCTGCCTTTAACTTCCACAACACACACGAAGCATGAGCCGTAAGGCTTCAGTTCCGGGGAGTGGCAGAGAGTGGGTATATCGTCTAGATTGTTTTCCTGAACCACTTCCAGGATGGTTCTTCCCGGTGCGGCTTCTATTTCCTGTCCGTTGATCTTAAGTTTTATCATGTCCATTGCTGCCCTACCGTTTCACTACTGCACCGAAGTTGCAGCTTGTTATGCACTTGCCACACTTGACGCATTTTTCCTGGTCAATGACGTGAACTTCCTTGACTTTGCCTGCTATGGCATCAACAGGGCATGCTCTTGCACAGAGGGTGCAACCAACACACTTCTCCGGAATAATTACGAAGTCTACAAGGGCTTCACATTCCCCAGCGGGGCATTTCTTGTCTTCGATGTGTGCCTTGTATTCATCAAGGTAGTAGCGAATGGTTGTCTGCACCGGGTTTGGAGCCGTCTGACCCAACCCGCACAAACTTGCTTCCTTGATCTGAATTGAGAGTTTCTCCAGTTTAGGAATATCTTCGGAAACTCCCTCGCCACGGGTAATACGGTCAAGTATTTCCAGCATTCTCAGGGTTCCGATCCGGCAGAAAGTACACTTTCCGCAGGATTCGCTCTGGGTGAAGTCCAGGAAGAATCTGGCGATTCCAACCATGCAGGTTCCCTGATCCATCACCACCATACCGCCTGAGCCCATGATTGCCCCTGTGGTGGGGATAGACTCGAAGTCCACTGGTGTATGCTTCAGACTTGCCGGAATACATCCACCGGATGGACCACCCATCTGGACAGCTTTAAACTCGCCGCCTTCTTTGATTCCACCGCCAATATTGAATACCAGCTGCTCAATTGTTGTTCCCATTGGAACCTCAGCCAGGCCACCCTTGGCAACCTTGCCTGCAAGAGCAAATACTTTTGTACCAGGGCTTTTTGGGGTACCTATTGAAGAATAGGCTTTTGCCCCATTGGCTATTATCCAGGGGACATTTGCAAATGTTTCAACATTGTTGTTGTTTGTGGGTTTCTGCCACAATCCTTTTTCAGCAGGGAATGGTGGACGGATCCTGGGCATACCTCTTTCGCCTTCAATAGAGGCAAAAAGAGCGGTTTCCTCGCCACACACAAAAGCGCCTGCACCTTGCTTGATCTTCATGTTAAATGTAAAACCGGAACCGAAGATGTTTTCTCCAAGATAGCCCTTTTTCTTGGCTGCCGTAATGGCTTTTTCCAGCCTGGCGATGGCAAGCGGGTACTCCGCACGGCAATAGATGTATCCGAAACTGGCACCTATAGCCTTACCGCATATAATCATGCCCTCGATAACCGCATGAGGATCACCTTCAAGCACAGAACGATCCATGAATGCCCCTGGATCACCCTCATCCGCGTTACAAACCACATACTTGGTATCGCCCTTGTTTGCTGCGGCAAAAGACCATTTCAGGCCGGTTGGGAAACCTGCTCCACCTCTTCCGCGAAGCCCGGAGTCTTTCATGGTTTGAATGATCTCCTCGGGTGTAATTTCTGTCAGGGCTTTCTTCAGCCCCTGATAGCCACCGATCTCTTCATAATCTTCAATGGATTCAGGGTTGATGATGCCGCAGTTTCTAAGTACGATCCTTTCCTGCAGATCAAGGAATGTTGCTTCTGAACCGGAGGTGGAACCGTCGGAAGCTACCGAGAAGATAATTCTTTCGTCGTCTACCTTTTTACCGCTTAGAACGTGTTCATTGAATATTTCTTCTGCTAATTCTGAGGAAACATCTCCGTAAATGGTTCTTCCTGATTCATCCTGGATCTCTACCAGAGGTTCCCGGAAACACATTCCGATACATCCCGTGATGTCGAGTTCGCAGATCTCCGAGTGTGCTTCAGATAACTCTTTAAGCTTGTCATACACAGGCTGGGCACCGGCGGAAAGACCACAGGTTCCCATGCCGACAATTATTTTCTTCATCTGTTTTCTCCTTGCGATGTCATCATGAAGCACCAACAGCACTTTCGGCAATTTTCTTTCCTTTTCTGCGGTACTCTTTAAGTATTTTTCGCAGCGATGCAGGAGTAAGTCGGCCATGTGTGTCGTCATTGACCATTATCACCGGAGCCAGTGAACAGCAGCCAATACAGGCAACAGTGAGGAATGTGAAGAGACCATCTTCAGACGTGTCCCCGACTTCGACTTCAAGCTCGTCTTCGATCGTATCAATGATAGCTTTGGCACCGGAGACATGGCACGCAGTACCGGCACATGCTCTTACCACAAACTTTCCCATTGGTTGAAGTCTGAACTGACTGTAGAAAGTGATGACACCGAAGATGTCGGACTCAGGGATAGCGGTAACTCCGGAGATGTAGGTAATGGCTCGTCTGGGTATGTACCCGAAATGCTCCTGGGCAGATTGCAGCAGGGGAATTAGTTCCCCGGGTGCTCCATCGTATTTCCAGAGCCTGTAGTTGAAACTTTCCTTTTTGGCAGCCGTTTTCATCACTCCCTTCATAATCACCACTGGAACCCCGGGAGGAGATTTCTCCATCCGGGGCCAGTGGGAATATCAGAAATATTTTATGTTGCTATATCGTTAGTCGTCTAAAAGCTTTATTACTTTTGCCTCTCTCACACGGAGAACACCATCGATCTGGCTCAGCTTCTCGATAATTCTGGGAGTCTTGCCCACAGCGCCATGGCCTGTGATCATTCCCACAAGTTTGGTTCCATTTTCGATAACGTCGCAAACCACAACTTCATCAATGAAGAAAACAGTAGTGAAAATCTGCTGGATTGAATCGGGATCAATGTCTACGATGATATAGCTCACGGAGCCTGGTTGTCTTCGTGCTCCGGCCTGTGCCTCCTGCTTAACAGCTTTTTGATACGTGTCGATGAACTGATCAACATCCCTGTCAAGTTTTGGTCTTTCCACCTGTGACATTGAAAGAACATTAATTCCGTCTATTGCTTTTACCGAATCAAATACTTCTTCTATTCCAGCTGCTGATTCCGCCTGAGCCAGAAGAACAACATCAAAGTCGCCCCTGACGGCGTCGCATGACTGAATACCCGGCATGGAGTAGAGTTTGTCGAAGATCTCCATGCTGTTCTCTGAATCGGTAATTTTGATTGTGAGATAAGCGCTGACGGATTCACGCATTCCGTCATCAACCTGCTCGGCACTGGAATCTGTTGCGGTTTTACCCGGTGTCAATTCTTCAAGAGCACTGACCAGCTCAGGTATTTCAAAAGGTTTATTCAAGAAGCCGGTATTGTACTCGGCCAGGGCGGTCATCATGAGTCGCTCATCACCAAAACCGGTGATCACAAGTACTGGAAGGTCGGGATACTGATTCTTTATTACCTTCAGAATCTTCAGTCCATCAATGTCCGGCATGAAGATGTCTGTTATCAGGTAATCGTAAGCGAGTCCTTTGTTTTTGGACTGGTTAAGTTCGTGGATTGCTGATATTCCATCGGGACATGCCACCACGGAATAATCCTCCTGGGTGAGACCGAAGGTAAGATTCCTGCGAATCTCAGCCTCGTCATCTATTATGAGTACTCGACCCTTCAATGGTTTCCTCCTCTGTTGTTAATAAAAGATACGGATGTGTGAACGCTATGCCCCGTACTTCCCAAAGTCAAGAACTTAATGTGTATCAACGTACCTCTGCTCTACACAATTCAAGGCCATCTTCAAGATCCGTCCATCTTCCAGACGAAAGGTAGAGGTTCATTGCCCTTGCTGCTCGCCTGCCGTGACCCATTGCAAGAATCACAGTGGCTGCTCCAAGCACGATATCCCCACCTGCAAAAACTCCGGGAACCGAGGTTTGGCCGGTAACCTCATTTACTATTACACCACCCCAGTTTGTTACATCAAGGTCAGGATATGAACTGGGTACCAGAGGGTTGGGGCTGTTGCCTATGGCAACGATCAGAATGTCGGTTTCCATGATATATTCCGAACCCTCAATTGGAATAGGTCGTCTTCTGCCGGATGCATCAGGCTTTCCCAGCTCCATTTTTATCAGTTCAGCACCAGTAATCCATCCTTTGTCATTCCCCACCAGCCGTACGGGATTGTTCAGAAGATGAAATTCAACTCCTTCTTCCCTGGCATGATGGATTTCCTCAAGTCTGGCCGGCATCTGTTCCTCAGCCCTTCTGTAGACTATCAGTGATCGTTCTGCGCCCATTCGCAGCGCTGTTCTGGCACAGTCCATTGCTACATTCCCGCCACCTACTGTTATTACCGTTCTACCTTTGACTATAGGTGTATCAGACTGGGGAAATGTATATGCCTTCATAAGGTTTGCTCTTGTGAGGTATTCATTTGCAGAAAGAACTCCTAAAAGATTCTCACCATCAACCCTCATGAATCTCGGCAGTCCGGCACCGGTTCCAATAAAGACTGCATCGTTCTCTTCTACAATCTTTTCTACTGGAGACGTTTTACCAACGATGAAGTTGTATCTGAACTTGACTCCCAGTTTTTCCAGATAATCAACTTCTGTCTGAACAATGGCTTTTGGAAGTCTGAATTCAGGTATTCCATAAAGAAGAACTCCACCAGCCTTGTGAAAAGCCTCGTAAACTGTAACATCATGACCGTATTTGATCAGATCTCCCGCAACAGTCAAACCAGCAGGACCTCCGCCCACGATTGCTACTTTTTTTCCGGTTTTTCTAACCTCAGGCGGTGTGGCGTAAACTCCCTGTTCCCGCTCCCAATCAGCAAGGAACATCTCCAGTTTGCCTATCATCACTGCTTTAGTCGGATCTTTTTTTGCTTTTCCAATAACGCAGACTGCCTGGCATTGTTCCTCCTGGGGGCAGACTCGACCGCAGACAGCGGGAAGCAGGTTTCTCTGTTTCAGAACATGTACACCGGTGGAGAAATCTCCCTGCTCAATAGCCTTAATAAAGCCCGGGATATCTATTCCAACAGGACACCCTTCGATGCAGAATGGAGTTTTGCACTGAAGACATCTTTGCGCCTCGATCATGGCCATTTCAGGAGTGTAGCCCAGAGGAACTTCTTTCACATTGTGAATTCTTTCCTTTGGATCCTGTTCCGGCATAACAGTTGGTGGAATTTTCAGTCTTTCTGCCGGTTTCATTTTGCCCCCTTTTGCTTCAATGATGCTTCCAGCCTGCAACCGGTTTCCTCCGAGTAGTGTTCAAGAGCTACTCTTTCGTAACTTTTGTAAGTGTTGAGACGTGCCATCATCTCGTCAAAATCTACCTCATGACCGTCAAACTCCGGGCCGTCCACGCAGGCGAATTTTATTTTACCACCTACTGTTACCCTGCAGCCGCCGCACATACCGGTTCCATCCACCATTATGGGATTCAAACTGACTATGGTAGGAATTCCAAGTTTCTTTGTAAGAATACAGACGAATTTCATCATTATGGGAGGTCCCATACAAATGCACTGGTCGAACTTCCCGCCATTCTCCACCAGTTTACTTATGGCGTCTGTTACAAGTCCCTTATTTCCTTTGGAACCATCATCTGTGGTAATTATGAGGTCGTCGCTCACATCACGCATTCTATCCTCTAGGATCAGCAGGTTTTCCGACCTTGCTCCAAGAACGGAGGTTACTCTGTTACCGATCTCTTTCATGGCTTTTGCAACAGGGTAGAGCGGGGCAGTGCCTATGCCGCCCCCAACGCAGAGTACATGGCCAACCTTTTCTATGTGAGTTGGTTCCCCCAGAGGCCCGGCTATGTCTGGAATTGAGTCTCCAACTTCCATCTGAGCCAACTGAAGAGTTGTCTTTCCCACCGATTGAATAATTAGAGTAATGCTGCCTTCGTCACGATCCACATCCGCCAGGGTAATCGGTATCCTCTCTCCCTCTTCACTTATGCGCATCAGGACAAACTGCCCGGGCTTTCGGTAGGCTGCCACATCCGGAGCGTACAACCTGTACAGAGTAATGTCAGGGCCGAGAGTTTCTTTGTAGAGGATTACGTGCATTGATTGCCCTCCGATAGTAAGAATATGGATGTTGTCCGAAACAAAATACCATTCTCAAAATGCAGTATGTGCATGGAGAACAGCACGCTCCACAATATTCACCAATCCTTTGTCAGTCAAGAGGTATTACATCATAGCGTCACATGCCGGAATTATCAGGCATTTGGACTTAATGTATTACATTGATCACAATCAGATAAACCTGTGGAAACAATAATATCATATATATACGCCTTGCAAACAGTAGCAGTACAAGGGTTTTCATGACGACATCTCTTCTGTATTATTTGTGCGTTGATAAGAAAGGAAGGGGGGATCTTTCGTCATGAAGATTCTTTTTCTTGTACACGATTGCATCACAGTTCCTCTTGGTGTCAGCTATCTGGCAGCCCTGGCAAGAGAAAAGGGACATCGCGTGAAGGCTCTCTCGCTTACCGGGAGGGGCATTGAACAGGAAATATGTGAATATCAGCCAGATATCATTGCGTTTGGTTCTACTACCGGATTTCACAGACATTACTTGAAACTTGTGAAACCTATCCGGGCGCTCTGATGTTTCAGGAGTACTGTAATTTGATTCTAACCAGATAACAGTGACTATGGACCCTAGGAATGTTCTGCACCATGTTTTTATCAGTAATGGTGAATTGGATTAGGGATTTTGTGTTCGTATTACTTCTCTTTGGGTTCACTGCTAGATTCGGAGATAATCATTTCATACATGCTATTGTGCGGTATGCTGAAGATATGCTTGTTAGTCAGAGCATCAGTCTTTTCCCTAAGTTCCTCAATCGTCACTTCGCTATTCAGCATGTTTATAATGAATGCAAGCACTGTATCCGCGGATCTTCCGTGCTGGAACGTAGTAGCCAGATAGGGATTGTTCACCCAAATGGCGTTGATCACTCTCTCCTCAAAAGAGAAGAAGGCTGTAACCATTTCCCTGCCGTCCACAGCTATTGTCAGCAAGCTCACAGGCCATTGCTTGCGTTCCTTCCTTCGTTTCCAGTGTACTACATCGCAACCCGGGATTTCCAGATCGACATAGGTGTTCACAAGAACATCCACACCACGCTTTGTTGCTTCAGAAAGGTAAGCTGAGAGGAGAAGCAGTGGAAACCTGTCTGCATTTACCGAAATATTCGCTTGAGCCTTTTCTATCAGCATTATTGCTCTTTCAAGGACCTGTTCTGTGCTCTCCATATTGAATATGGCGGGAGCGGATTGATTCTCAGAGAAATCTAACTTCCCGAAAACCTCCCTTGTCTTATCTACAATAGCTGCTGCTTTTCTGGAATATTGTTTAAGGCATTCTTCAATTGGGGTGGGAACATAAATATTTGTTGTTTTGTCAATACTGGACATCACGAGACCCTTCAGGGACATGGAACTCAGCGTGTTGTAAATGTTCGGTACCGACCGTCCGAGGATTTTCGCCACTCCGTAACCGGAAAGGGGGGACTGCTGCAGTAGAAGAATGTAAATTCTGGCTTCCAGGTCAGAAAGCCCCATTTTCGTAAGTGTATCAATTTCATTCTTGTGTTCTTTCAAAAGTTCTCCAGACTTTCCATGCAGGAAAGAGTAATATTATCAACACGGGTTTAAAATGCTACAGATTCACTGAACTCACCGATTACTCATTGAATTCCTGTTGTCGGACTATTTGTACAATAAAACTCAGTAAAAGAGTCAAGGATAATTGGTGGAAACCGACCTGTCCAATTGGAATTCATTCGGCTGCAGCATTCTATTTCAACTCTGCAGGGAGTAACCGCTCCTGTTTTCTGGTGCAGACAGAAAGAATTTGACAACAGTTATGAAAAATAGTACATTAAGTGAACAGTAGACGGAGCGAACTAATGGATATGGAGATACTATGAAGAACGAAAAGCAGATAGACCGGATAGAAGAATTGCTGTCAATGATTCCAACAAGAATGTGCAGAAACATGAGCAACAGGTTTGCAAATGTTATTCTTAAGGATCTAGCTGAAGGTTTGGCGAAGCATCACTTCATGATAATGAAAATGCTGAAAGATAACGACAGGCAATATGTTACGGAAATCGTAGATAGTCTTGGAATTACAAAATCTCAGATGACAGCTTCGGTAAATAAGTTGCTTGATCTTGAGTATGTCGAAAGAATCACAGACCCAGGTGACAGAAGAAAAATATACATTGCTCTTACGGAAGATGGCCATCAGATCACAGACAGAATTTCTAAAAGAATGAAGGATGTTTTCCACCAGGACATAAAGGTACTCAATCAGGATGAGCTGAATAAACTTGAAGACGGTCTTAAGATTTTAAACAAAATTTGCCTGCTAAGTAGAATGGGTAATGAATAATGAACAGAAAATTCGATAAGAGAATACACGATATCAAAACACAGAACGAAGACATAAGAAAGCTGCTGACTCACAAAGATGCTTTTGTGGAGACAATAGTAAATCCTGTTATAAGCAAGGCATTCAGTGAAAGCATAAGTCTCGCAGTAACTCAGGTGAACGGCTGCAAGCTTTGCAGTTATACACACGCAAAGAATGCCCTGAAAGCCGGGATGAGTGAAGAGGAGGTTGAGTACCTGCTGTCCGGCGATTTCGACAACGCTCCCAAGGAGCAACTTGAAGCTCTGCTTTTCGCCCAGCATTACGCGGATACAAAGGGCAGTCCTGACTCGGATGCAGCCGGGAAGTTGCGGGACACCTACGGTGAAGAGGCAGCAAAAGACATCATGTCTCACTTACTCATAATCATGCTGGCCAATCTGCATGGTAACACACTGGAAGCTTTCAAGCTTCGCCTGAGAGGAAAGGGAATTAATGGAAGCAGTTTCTGGCAGGAACTAGCAGTGCTGGTAAATTTTTTCAAGATCGCACCTGTGATTCTTCCTGGAATACTGCTTTACAAGATAAGGAGAAATGAGAGAAGCTACCCTGCTGAGCTTGAACTTAAGGAAGCCTGAAAGAACCATTTTATCCAGCAGGCTTTTCAACGATGGCAAATTTGATATAGTAGAAGTGGAAGGAGTTGCTTATGAAAGTACTGCTGTTTCTTTTACTCCCTTTCATATCCCTGGCCAATGTTGATATGGTTATGGGCGATACCGCTGAAAACGAACTGATTATCTCCTGGTCGCTTGAAGACACTGTTTTTGCAGGAAAGTACGTCGGGGGAGAATTCACACAGGTTGTTGTGAAGCCCGGCCTGAATACTGGAATTGTCACCATTGCAAAAGATTCTGAAGATGGAAAGCATGTTCTCTTTCTCCCGTACGGCTATACATTTGAACCTTTGTATGTTGAGATGTATTCCTACTCTTATGATGATCTTGCCTGTGAATCAGTGACCTCTGTTCTAATGCAGACAAACGATACTTTCCGTTTCTTGAAGTCAGCAGATGACAGATGGGATGCTGTCCTTGCTCACAGTTATGTTCTCTGTACAGGGAGCTGGAGTGCATTACTCTGTGTTTCCCAAATAAGCTGGGGAGTCTGGACAGGAGGCAGCCTTTTCGAGCTAAATGAAGCAACCTGGGAAAAGTTATACTCATATTCAGATCTCAGATCCGGAGATGATGCAGGTTTGACTGCCGGCCCAGTTGTTTGCCCGGGGGGTTACCCACTGTTTGCTGTATCCTTCGGTCTTTTCAGTTCCAGCAGCGAGTGGGTTGAGCATAACTACCTTATGTTTGATCCTGATTCAGCCGATCTATTGCACTCTTCCATATTGGAGGGCTGGGATCCTGATATTGCAGGAGTGTTGGGTTTGGGCAGTTCTTCAGATACGGATGCTGTTCTTATTTATTCAGACGATTCAGGGAACGTGAACTGGTCCACGTTTGGCGCATTCTCACCGGTGCCTGAATCCACAGATATTTTGCCCTGGGATTTTCCCGAGTCTGGTGACCCGCTGGTTTTCACTTCCACATACGAACTTCCCGGGATGCTCATGGTCTGGTATAAAGATGGAGAGATAAGATGCCGCCACTGGAACGGTGAATGGAACAACTACGATTATTTCGTTGCAAGTTCCTCTTATCCAACGGATACTGGGGAAATAGCAGTTTGTTCCAATACAGATGGCTACTGGATAGCGTGGTTGCCGGGAACAGCCTCAGAGCCTGAGGTTGTCTTTATTAGTTTTGATGAAGTTACCGGAGTTGAGAGTAATGAATCTCAGCCCTTTGAAACCTCTATTCGGATAAATCCTGTAACCAATCCAGTTACTGGAATCTTGTGTGTTGAAGTCTCAGGTATTTCTTCAGGCATAGCTGTAGTTACTGACCTTTCCGGTCGGACTGTTTTTGAAAGTGAAATTCTGGGAGAGGGAATTCATTCTCTTGGGGGATTGCCTGTTTCCGGGATGTATTTAGTAAGGTTACATCATTCCACAGGAATTGTATCCTGCAGGGTGGTGTCTTTTTGAAAATTGTAAGCGGAGGTACGGTTTGAAAATGATTTCCATCTGCGGGCTGGATTGTTCAGAGTGCCCTGCAAGAGTGGCTCATCTGAACAACGATGATACACTTCGGAAAAAGACTGCTGCGGATTGGTCTGGAATGTATGGAGCGGACATTAAACCGGAACAAGTTAACTGCACAGGTTGTACTGCTCCGGGAATCAAATTTCCTCACTGTGAGAACGGCTGCACCATGAGAAAATGTGCCATGGAGAAGAAGATTGATCACTGCGGTCAATGCTCTGATTACCCATGTGAGCAGTTAGCAGGCTTTTTCGCCCATGTCCCCGAAGCAAAGGTAAATCTGGAAGTATTACGCAGTTAGAAGGTTCTTTTGTCAATCTTCTTGACAAATGACAATATGATAGAATAATTCAGACATGAATTTACTAATACTTTTTGTTGCTCTCTGCGGTTTGAGCGTTGAGAGGGTTGAAGTTGCTCCTGAGATTGACGGAGTGATCAATGATGTATGCTGGCAGTCGGTAGAACCTGTTGGAGGCGAGTTTATCGGCTTTCGCCCCAGGGCCGATGTGCCACTGTCTCAGCTTACAGATGTCAGACTTTCCTATGATGATGAATTTCTGTACATCTGTGCTTTTATGCACGACTCTGATCCATCAACAATATGTCACCAGCTTGGTGCCCGTGACGAGGATCAGCCTGTTGATAAATTCTATATCTACATAGATACATTTAACGATGACTCCAACTGTTTTGTTTTTACCGTTACAGTTGATGGTGTTCAGCTTGACTCCCGAAGAACCAACGTTAATGGCGAGGACAGAAACTGGGATGCAGTCTGGAGTTCTGCGGTTTCAATGTGTGATTCCGGCTGGACGGTGGAGGTAGCCCTGCCATTCTCGGTTCTCAGGTATTCTCCCCAGGAGGAACAGGTATGGGGCATAAACTTCGGACGCACCATCTCTTCCACCAACGAAGCCGGATACATGTTTCGTATGAAAGAGCAGGGTGGAACTGATGTGTCATGTTTTGGGTATCTGACTGGTCTTCGTGATCTGCCCACTGGTCATAGAATAGAAATCCGCCCTTTTGTTGCAGGCCGTTTACAGTTCGGTGGAGGTGACGGGCTTTTCAGCGATCCATGGGGCAGTGCAGGAATTGATCTTAAGATACCTCTTAATATGCAGTCCGTTATGGATGTGACGGTTTATCCTGATTTCGGTCAGGTGGAATCCGATGCGGACCAGGGCAACATCTCTCACTGGGCACCATGGCTCCGGGAGAAGAGACCTTTCTTTATGGAAGGCACCGAGATCTTTGATATGCCGTTTAACATGTTCTACTCCAGAAGAATTGGGTCGGTAGCCTGGAATGGAGATCTCATCCCGATTCTGGGTGGAGTAAAGATCACCGGTACATCCGGCAAGCTCAAATACGGTGCCCTCGAGGTTGTTACCGGCAGAGTATGGGAAGACGACAGTACTCTTGTTGAGCGCGCCACTTCCTACAGCATCGGATCATTGCTTGAAGAGTTCAGCCCGGGTAACTGGATTAAAGTCTCCGCGACCAGCGTGGATGTTCCAGATCAAGAGGGGGAACAGTATTCATACGGTCGTTCCGGTTCTTTCAGCGGGATGATCACTATCCATGAGCACTTTGAGGTAAAGGGCAAACTGGGACTCACATGGAACAGGTTCCAGGAAGAGTCAGATAATGCTGCAATGCGTGTGGATGCCGGGTACTTCAGAGAACATTTTGATATGAATTTCCGTTTTGAGAAAAAGGGTGAGGATTTCAACCCTTCATATATGGGGTATGTCCAGGGAAACGGAGAAACTTCCTTCTCTATGTACTCAAATGTATCACATGACTTTAAATCAGGAGCCATGGATGCTCTCTGGTTTGGAATCAATCCATGGTACAGTACAGATGCTTCCAGCAGAAATTCCGGTAGCGGAGCAAATATCTGGTTCGGCGGTGCAACCATCAGCAGATATGACCTTAATTTCTGGGCTGACTATAACGATCGATGGTTTGACCGGTACGAGGGGCCTGAAGGAAGATGGTATGACGCGGGCTTTTCCGGTGGTTTTTCCTCATCTACTGACTACAGAAAACCTGTTGCCGGATGGATAAGTGCTAATCGCAGCAGTTATCTCGACTCCTGGATGAGAAGATTTTCTCTCGGGCTCATGTTGAAACCCAGTTCTCTTCTTTCTATTAATCTGGAACCTTCTATGCGAATACAGGAACCGGCCACCAGATACAACTGGAACGAGGAACAGTGGGAGAAAACATCTTCAGACTGGAAATCCCTCAGTATCTCAGCTACCTACATGATCACGCCACTTATGCGAGTCAGGCTCAACGGACAGATATCCAGATTTGACAGAACCTGGGATACAGAATCTTCCTCTTATTCAAGTGATAATATCTGGGCAAATCTGCTCTACAGCTGGGAGTACCGTGCAGGCAGCTGGTTCCATTTCCTGATTGGCGAAGTCAGTGAGGATGAAGAGGATCCTGAATTTACTGCTTACGCAAAATTGACCCGCTTCTTTTAACAGATTCTCCGAATTTCCCACTATGTCATAAGTTATGCTTGCTGGAAGCCCGCATCAACTGTATTGTAGTTGCCGGGTTAACTAATTACAGGAGGAGGATGGGATATGAACCCTGATAAGCTGGATGGCAAGATGCTGCTGGAGCAGGCAGAGCAGACTGGGATAATTTTTCGCACAAAGGATTCATGGAGAAGGTTACAGATATTCGCAGGTATTCTTAGTTGCATAATGATCATCACCATCCCTCTGGGAATCTGGATCATCATTCGCGCCAGAAAAGCCAGAGTGGGACTTACTCCCGAGGGGTTTGCCTTTACCTACCTTACGACAGTTGCATACAGATGGAGTGACATTGAATCATTTACCGCATCAGGTATGAGTGGTTCTATGTATGGTGGCGGTCTTGTTGGAATGGCCACTGCAGCCGCAGTGGAGAACAAAACAAAGGGGTTGAAGGGTCCATTGTACTTCAAGGTAAAAGGGAAACGTAACAGGCAAATGATTCCTGCCCATACAATTGAGAATTCTTTGGGAATGGCCATAGAAATGGAACGGTTGTCCGGTATTTCCTTTCTCTCTGCTGAAATGAAGAATCAGGGCTGATCCTCTCTGCAGTTCCCGGTAGAAATTGATTGAGATCAAAGGGGGCAGGACTCAATTCCTCAGCATTGCCCCTTTACCAGTTCTTCCATCAACCATTACCTTTATTGGTTCATCCACAGAAACATGTCTGGTAAATTCTGTTTCTGAGGTGGCTTCGAGAGAATTCAACCATTCCCAGTTGATCATTGAACCTGAGCGGTTGTGAGGTACTGTGAAGTAGACCACTCCCAGCGAAGTCATGTTCTGGAAGAAATGCGAACCCTGAGAAGGATCGATGTTCATGTTCTTCTGGCTTGCTTCTACAATAACTTTTGCTCCGCAGATCTGGCTCCAGGTTACCGGTATACCCAGCCAGGAATCTGACGATCCCCATCTGCCCGGACCGATGAGAATGAAGGGTTTTTCTGCTTCGAAAAGAATTTTGTTTATTGCTTCCACTTCCTTTACAATATCCTTTGTTTTTGAAGCGGTGAAGCTATCCGGTTTAATGTAAACAACGTCCCGTATGCTCTGGATAGTTCCGTTTCCCAGTGCTGTATCTGTTTTGCAAAGAAGTTTCTCGTTGTCAAAAGTTTCCGGATCAATATCAACAAGGTCATTGTTAACCACCATTGGTCTGATCTGCAGCAGACTGAAATGTGCAGGAAGTGCTCTTTTTACACCGAGAGTTACTGCAAACTCGATCTCCACCGGGCAACCCATGGATTTTTCCCCCATTTTAAGCAGATAGTCGCTTATTGGAGCCAGGGGGAAAACATCGTTCTTCAGTACATGCGCAAAACTGACCACCCTGGGTCCCTGTCTGGTTATACCATCCATGACCCTGTCATTAGGTGCATCATAAGTTGAAGCAAGATATTCAAGAGTGCCATCTTTTTCAGAGGTGTTAAGATCATGTGAGGTAATGTACTGATCTTCATCAAGTTTCGATCCCCAGTTATTATTGTCCATCTGTACTGCAAAGAATTGCTTCTGTGAATTGTCCATCATAGCTTTTACAGTTCCAAATTGCGGAAGTACTCTGGGGTACTTAGGAGTGAATCGCAAAGACATGCCACCGTCCACTATTGCCTTACCAAGCCCCAGAGCAACGTTAACAACACCATCCTCTGGTTTTGCAGAACCTGCAGGATAGAAGTCGTAAGATCTGCCCACACCGGAGAAATGAGGATAAAACAGATCTCCATGCTGGCGCCCAACCACCTGCTGAAGAAGCACTGCCATTTTTTCCTCTTCTACTCTGTGATTGGTTGCTCTTATATAGGATTTTGCTGATTGCATGAATGTTGATGCGTACACAAACTTTATTGCGCTTGAAAGCTGTTTGAATCTTACAGTGAGATCTCTTGAATTATTGGGAAGCATCTTCGTTGCATAGATGCCTGCAAATGGCTGGTACATGGCATCTTCCAGCAAGCTGGATGATCTTATTGCAAGGGGAGTTGTTACTGACCTGGCGTAATCTCTGATGTCACCGAGGATAGTAGCTGGAAGGGATGCATTCTGGAAAGCTCTTTGTATTCTATTGTCATCTTCGCATTCAATAGCAAATTGATGGAGCTTGTTAATTTTCATGAATTCATCGAAGAACTCTGTGGTAATGATCACTGTGTTGGGAACAGAAACTGATACTTTCTTAAATGCGCCTTCCTTAAGATTAGCCACGAGAACTCTGTCTATGAAAGCAAGACCCCTTCCCTTGCCTCCCATAGAACCATTACCCAGGCGGCTGAACATCAGGTCTTCATCGTGGAAAGATCTGCTGTAAGGAACAACATAACCACGCCTCTGGTCTGCCTTCCATGTTTTGAAAGCTTCCAGTAGTGCATGCTTGACCTCTTCTGCCGAGCAGTTGTTCAGCTTGCACTCGTCTATGTCCTCGGCAAGTTCCAGTTCGGTTTGAATCTTGAGCCATCTCGAGATCCTGCCTTTCTGCCAGTTTGTGTATATGGCTTCTGCAGGAAGCTTATCCAGTGCGATTCCAAGTTCCCTGATATTTGATACTTTTCTTATTACTTTGCCGTTTTGATCTTTGAACAGGATATCTCCAAAATCCAGAAAATTCACAAGAACATCGCTGAATTCTGACATAAGTGTTTCAGAATTTTTGCTGATGTAGCCAACATTCATTGTTCTTGCGATGTCTTCACCGTCATGCTCGCTGGTCTGGAGAACAATTGGAATGCTGGGATTCTTTTCCCGGATCTTTTCTATGAGGTTCACGCCGGCTTTTTTGTCATGAGTACCCAGGTGGTGGAATCTCATGTCTGTAATTACTCCCACAAGAGAACTGCTGAATTGCTCCAGAGCATATTCTGCTTCTTCCATGTTCACAGCAAGAAGCAGTTTTGTTCTTGCTTTGCCCTTCTGCTTCCTCATGGTCTGGGATTTCATTCTCTCTAAAACCTCGCGGGATCTCAAATGGATCTCCTGGATTCCCAGGTGCAGGTATTTGGAGTAAAAGAGTACATCGTCCTCAACCAGTAGAACACAGGGTGCATTCAGCACTCCACAATCGTGTGGAGCATTGTGGGCATCCTCAGTCAGTTGAATGATTCCCTGAATGATCTCTCCTGTACCCATCCAATTGAAAAGTCCATAGGGTATCATGTCCGGGCTACTACTGCTTACCTTTCTAAGTTCTTCTCGGTTATGGGTGAGAACAGTGACATTCAGTCCCGGTTGAATTGCATGAGCTTTCTCTGTAAAGTCATGGAATGAGATATTTTCGCCGGTGGACATACATATGACCAATTCAAAGTGGGTGTTTTCTTTATCGCTAAGCATATTGAGGGCAGTTGTTGCGTCTGAGACCTGAGTGATTACCGGGGCTTTGCCGAAGTCACCTGCAGAATGGGCAGCTCCCAGAATATCTTCCAGCATTCCGTCTTCTTCAACGGTGTAGTAATCATAAAGACTGCAGAGAAGCATCACATTCTGTACTCTGAACTTATTCAGGTCTTTTAGAAGGAAATCAGTTCTCCGGAGTTGAAGCTGTCCACTAAGTTGATCTGGAGAGAACATATTTTACTACCACCTCCGGTTAGTTCTTTAATCAATAAAGGCAATAAGTACTATTTAGAATTCTGAACAAGAAGCAATTATGAACATCATGTCAGCCAATAGTCAAGTTGAGGATTTCCCTATTGACAGGGGTAAGGGTGTGGCAGTAGTCTACTCCATCCGAGTGATCGTTTTCTCGGGATTTTTTGTTTGTTTACCAAATTCTTGAAAAGGAGAGTGAGAATGCTTGAGGAACTCTACCAGAAAGTAATCCAGAGGGATCCTGCCCAGCCTGAATTTCACCAGGCAGTCCAGGAGGTTCTTGAATCTCTTGAAGTGGTACTTGAAAAGCACCCTGAGTACAGAAGTGCAAGAATCCCGGAAAGAATTGTGGAGCCGGAGCGTGTTATCATGTTCCGTGTACCATGGGTAAAAGATAACGGCGAAATTCAGGTCAATCGCGGATTCCGCATTGAAATGAACAGTGCTATCGGACCCTACAAGGGCGGTCTTCGTTTCCACCCTTCCGTTAACCTTGGAATCCTCAAGTTCCTGGCTTTCGAGCAGGTATTCAAGAATGCTCTCACCACTATCCCTATGGGTGGCGGTAAAGGTGGATCTGACTTTGATCCCAAGGGCAAATCAGATCTTGAAGTTATGCGTTTCTGCCAGAGCTTCATGAGTGAACTTTTCCGTCATATCGGGCCAAACACAGATATTCCTGCAGGTGATATTGGTGTTGGTGGAAGAGAAATCGGTTTCATGTTCGGTCAGTACAAAAAGCTTCGTAACGAGTGGACTGGCGTTCTTACAGGCAAGGGTCGCGAGTACGGTGGAAGCCGTATCAGACCCGAGGCTACAGGTTATGGCGCTGTATACTTTGGTGAGGAAATGCTTAAGACCAGAGGCGACAGTTACAAAGACAAGATCTGTCTTGTGTCCGGTTCCGGTAATGTTGCCCAGTATGCTACCCAGAAGCTTACAGAGCTCGGTGGAAAAGTTGTTACACTTTCCGATTCCAGCGGCTGTATCTATGACGAAGAGGGCATCGACGCTGAGAAGCTTGCATATGTTATGGATCTCAAGAATGCTCGTAGAGGTCGCATAAGCGAATATGCCGAGAAGTATCCAGGTGCAGTTTACACTGCTGTAGACGGTTCTCTCGATTACAATCCTCTCTGGGCCTACAAGGCCGACTGTGCATTCCCAAGTGCCACTCAGAACGAGATCAGCGCAAAGGATGCTCAGACAATGGTTAACAACGGTGTTTTCCTTGTTTCTGAAGGTGCCAACATGCCCACAGTTCCTGAGGGTGTTAACATCTTTATCGACAACAAAGTTCTTTACGGACCAGGCAAAGCTGCCAATGCTGGTGGCGTAGCCACATCAGGTCTTGAGATGGCTCAGAATGCCATATTCTCAAGCTGGAGCCGTGAGGAAGTTGATACAAAGCTTCACAACATCATGATCAGTATTCACAGGCAGGCATTTGAAGCTGCTGAATACTATGGCGATCCAGGGAACTATGTTCTTGGTGCCAATGCAGCCGGTTTCCGTAAGGTTGCCGATGCAATGCTCGCTCAGGGCGTTGTGTAGTCACTTAGTTATACAGAGGAATCCCCTGCACATTAGTGCGGGGGATTCTTTTTAGCAGCATTTGAGAAGAATGCCTGTTAATCGGTTAAGAAAGCTACAGCCTCGTCAGAATCTCCGTTCAAAATAATAGAAAGAGAAGAATCAGCTTTTATTTCTGAAACTCTAATAACTTTTAAGATGTTTTCAAAACTTTCAGTTCCCGTCACCATATCGGTGAGAAGATTTCTATAATTGAAATAGATTTCCTCTTTGAATACTACATCCTCGTCGTCCGGATAGAGTGGAAGATACCTGATGTCTGCTTCAACTAGATCCTGGAAGAAATGGGTTCCAAACGAAAGATCCGGCACCTGTCCCTTCTTCATCCTTGCAACTTCTATCAGCATCGCTGTGTTGTTGATGTCGCTGTAACCAACATGCACACCAAGTTTAATGTCACCCTTGCTTCCCCATCTTCCTGGTCCAATGAGAACAAATTTCTTAGCAGGCAGTATTTTGTTCAGTTTGCCGATTATCTGACCGATCTCCAGCAATTTCTCCCGGCTTTCAACGTTGTCATACTGGTCGCCATCCACGTAAACCAGATATTCAATTCCGTGGCAGGCACCTGACATGATGTACCTGTTTGCCGTGAAGAGAATTGAATCTTTTTCGATACCTGAAGGGATTGTGGTGTCAACATTTCCTTTTCCCACGCTTTGAGGTCTGCATTGAAGAAGGTAGGGTGTGTGAATATCCGGTCCGTAAGCGAACTCAATATCCACGGGCAGACCTATCTCGTCTTCAAGAATGTTTAATACGGTTTTGAAGAAAAGAGGAACGGGACTTTTTTCCAGAAGATTGTGGAAGGTTATTATGGTATCTTTTTTCTGAATGTTCAGCATTGAACCTGGTGAGAGCTGAACGTTTCCTTCTTCATAAAGAGAAACAAGATACGGAAGGCAGGGTATTTTTGCACCGTATTCCTTGATCATTTTTTCGGTACCAACTGTCTCAAGACATCCTTTTTCAAGATTCACTACGTCCATGTTCTTTTGAGCGTATCTAATTAGTTCATCGGTGGTGACATTAATGCGGAGTTTGGGCTGACCCGGGCTCATCAGTACAGGGAAATCCTGCCCGGTTCTGTCAACGGCTCTTGTACCAAGTCCGGCTACAAGTCTGACTATGCCGTCTTCCGACTTGATCCTTGGTGACCAGCGATAGTCGTTTCTGCTGAATGCAACTCCGGCAAATGGCGGGAAGTAGTACTTTCCGATTCTTGTGCCCACAACCTCCTGGATTAGAATCCCCATCTCTTCGTTGAAGTCAAGTAATCCTCTTTCCCGCCTGTACTCAATCGGATCAGGGCCGAATATGCTTGCATAGATTTCCACTACAGCATCTACAAGAGCCTCAAGCCTCTGCTGTCGAGTACCCTGATTTGCCACGAAGAGACTTTTGTATTTCCCTGCAAAAGCAGCGCCTGTGCTGTCTTCCAGAAGACTTGAAGACCGGACAACGAGTGGTGTTGTACCGAAGTAATCCAGAGCATGCTCCAGACCGGTCAAGACACTGTAAGGCATTATTGAGTGCTTGAACACCTGCTCAAGAAGATGGTATTCCTGGCGAATCTCATCCTGACGGGCGTATTTAATAGCCATCATTTCCTCGAGGGCGTTGTGACTTATGAATTCAAGAACAGAATCGGATGAGATGAACCATGTTTTGGGAACCTTCAGGTTTCTGAGAACAGAATAGGATTTCTTGTAGGTGTTGAGAATTTTTTCTGCTCTGAAAAGACCAGCTGCCTTGCCACCCACCTTACCGTTACCATTGTATGGGCCAATGGTATGTTTAATAACATAAGAAAAGTCATCGATGCTGACGTGTTTTCTTATTGTGCTTATGAAATTCAAATCATCAGTAAAAAGTCGTCTTGTAAGGCCTACAATGATATTCTCCCGGTCACGGGCTTCCATCTTTTTACTTCGTTTAGGCAGCATCTCGTATTTTTCCAGAGTTTCTCTGAGAATGCCCAGAGGAACATCTCTTCTGCCTGCAGCCACAGAAAGAAAGCGAATTTTTTCGTGGCGGAGCCACCGGTGAAGTGCCATGGTTATCTCATCCGGTGAAAGAACTTCCTCTGCCACTCGAAACACTTGAGTGGTAATATCCTCCAGAACCTTGTGGTCCATTCTGGGAGCCGGTTGATTCTCACCGTACAGATCTCCTGTTTCCACTGCATCCACCTGTTTGGGAAGCAGTTCCTCCATGATCTTTGAGATTTTCTCGACTTTTCTCCTGAAGAGGTAATTCAGCATTTTTCTGCTCAGGCGCCCAAGCAGTTCAGGGTCTGTTTCACTTAGAAGTCTGAGTATTATCTTCCATTCCGGTTTATCTGTGCCGGTTGTAGCCGTACTATTGCTGATCAGTGGTGACATACAAGATACCTTTCTTTGGATGTACCCTATTGATTTACTTATACAGGATTGATTCTACTTGTCAGAAGAGCAAAAAAAAAGGACCGGGGTGACTAGCACCCCGATCCATTATTTGGTATCAGTACTACACGAGTCCGCGAAGTCGGGCGGCGTTAGCAACTCTGTCGATAGCAATCATGTAGGCTGCATCACGCATGTAGACTGACTGACTCTCGGCCAGATCAGCTACTGCATGGAATGCAGTTGTCATCTTTGTATCCAGCTTGGAGAGAACTTCGTCCTTCTCCCAGTAGTAATTCATGTTGTTCTGAACCTGCTCGAAGTAGGAGCATGTAACTCCTCCTGCGTTGCATAGGAAATCTGGAATATTGAAAATTCCTCTTTCGCTGAGAACAGCATCGGCTTCAGGAGTAGTGGGGCCGTTTGCTCCTTCTGCAATAACCTTGACTCTTGAGTGGATTTTGCCAACTGTATCAGCGTTTATCTGGTTCTCAAGGGCTCCAGGAAGAAGAACATCAGCTTCAGTTTCAATCCAGGCATCTCCAGAAAGCTGCTCGTAACCTGCTGCAATTGCCTTTACTGCATTAAGAGTTCCGAATCTGTCTGTTATGCTCAGGACGAATTCAAGATCAATGCCATCCATCTTGCGGTAGGTGTAAGCCCTCATATCCTTCTGATCCCAGCAGGAAATACAGACAACTTTACCGCCATACTGAATAAAGAGATCGGCTGCGTACTGTGTAACATTGCCGAATCCCTGACATGCCATTGCAGCACCCTTTATGTCTATTCCGAGACGCTTCAGAGCTTCTCTGACTGTATAGATAGCACCGTAACCTGTTGCTTCAGTTCTTCCAAGTGAGCCCCCGCTGCCAACAGGCTTGCCGGTGATAACACCTGGGAACTTTCCTCCCATTAAAGTCTCGTACTCATCCATCATCCAGAGCATGTGCTGAGGTGTTGTCATTACATCCGGAGCTGGAACATCCTGCACAGGGCCGATATTCTTCCAGACGTTGCGGATCCAGCCACGGCAAATCTGTTCCTGCTCACGCATGGAAAGTTCATGAGGATCACAGATGACGCCTCCCTTTCCACCACCGAGAGGAATATCTACAACTGCAGTTTTCCATGTCATCCATGTAGCGAGAGCCTTGACTGTACTGATGGTTTCGTCAGGGTGAAATCTGATTCCGCCCTTGCATGGACCGCGAACATCACTGTGCTGTACTCTGAAACCACGGAAGACCTGAACAGTACCATCATCCATGTGAACGGGAATAGTGAAATGATATTCTCTCATGGGTTCACGGAGAAATGCTCTTGCACCTGCGTCGAGATCGAGTGTTTCAGCTACCTGATCGAACTGATCCTGAGCCATCTTGAATGCATCGAAACCTTTGGACATTTCTGACCTCCTACCGGCGGGGTGCCGATAAAAAATAAGAAGACAATGCTTCTTAGGTATTAATATAGCCGGCACAGTTGAGCCGGTTGCCGGTAATATATGACAGTTAATAATTCATACCAACTCATTGAATTGAAAGCGCCCCTGTACGTCTTTAGTGTACGTACTGCAGTATATCAGGCATTGGATATTGCAGCGTATATCACCACCCACTCAATGATGAAGAGATGCTGTTCTTCTTGAAGTCAAAGAATAACTATCTCTGATTGTGTGGTCTGATTCTATGTTGCCAGTTAGAAAGAATCTCTTTGTTTTTCAATCAATTCTGTACCAGAATAGTATCTTGACTGCACGAAAGAAATGTAGTACACTTGTGATTGTGCAAACTATCACTATCCGTCATTATCTATCACTGTTGAATGGAGATTTCATTGATTGCAATTAAGGTTTCAGAGAAATCCATCAGGAGATTGAGTCATTACGCCCGATGTCTCAGGCTTGCCAGAATCAGGGGCGAAGTAATAATGACTTCCCAGCAACTTGCGACAAATTGCGGAATTTCTTCAGCTGCCGTACGCAGAGATCTGTCTATTTACGGGGAATTCGGCAAGCAGGGATCAGGTTACAAGGTTGATGATCTTCTGATCAATATTGAGGAAATCCTTGGTACTACTGATCCACCACCTGTGATCATTGTTGGAGCTGGCAGCATCGGATGTGCTTTATTGATTTCCGGTCTTGCCGGAACCGGCGGTTATACCTACGATTCCATTTACGACAATGATCCTGCAAAAATAGGTAAGCAGTGCGGGAATAAGCAGGTAAGATCCATTGACGAGATATCTGAGGTCATAAGGAAGCACAAGGAGATCATTGCTGTGATCGCTGTTTCCGGTGGAGCTGGCCAGGATGCTCTGCAGATGCTTGTTGAAGCTGGCTGCAAGGCTGTTCTCAGTTTTACACTTGAGCCCTTGAATGCTCCGGAGGATGTTGAAGTACGATATATAGAAGTTTCTACAGAACTGGATGTTCTCACACATTCAATGAGAAGAAAGGAGCGTGCTGACCAATGAGTAGAACACCAGCTGTGATATCAACTTCGATTGTCTTGCTGGGAATCTGGTTCAGCTTAACACTTAGCACAGATATTCAAGAAATAACCCTGGGAGTGGTTGTGAGCCTTATTGTGGCCATTGCAACACATGGAGCACTTACCGGAAACCTTTTCACTCTCCTTAATCCCAGGAAAGGTCTGGCGGCAATCAACTATGTTTTTTACTTCCTGGGTCAGATGGTGAAAGCCAATATTGATGTATTTCTGAGAATTTTCAGACCTGTCATCCCGATCAAGCCCGGTATCGTCAAGGCCAGGTTGACTATTAAGAGTGAGCGGGCTAAAGCAATAGTGGCGAATTCCATAACCCTGACCCCGGGTACCATCACAATTGACATCATTGGAGACGAAATTTTCGTACACTGGGTTTTCCTGCCCAGTGGGGACGTACATGCTGAAACTCAAGCTATGGTGGACAGTTTCGCAGGAAGATTGGAGAAGATCTTTGAGTAGCACATTCCTGATTATTCTCTTTGTGCTGATCGGTGGCGGACTCTTCCTTTCCTTTCTACGCCTGATTTTGGGCGGGAAAGCTACAGACAGGGCTGTAGCACTGGATACTACCACTTTGATCACAACAGGTTTTCTTGTTCTTGTGGCGTTTCTTCAAGGAAGGTCTATGCTGCTTGACGTAGCTCTTGTTTATTCTGTTCTCTCTTTCCTTGGTGTTCTGGCAATTGCCAGGTATCTGGACGGGGGGTTGAGATGAGTTTCATGGATATACTTGCTCACGTATTTACCGGCCTGGGTGCTCTGGTTCTTTTTGCCAGCGGTCTTGGTGTATTCCGGATGCCTGATGTTTTTAATAAGATGCATGCAGGAACCAAGGCTACCACCCTGGGGTCTGTACTTTTTCTGATAGGTCTTGGGCTTTTTGAACCATCCTGGATGCCCAAATTGCTTCTGATTGTTCTTTTCATAATTCTTACAAACCCTGTATCAAGCCATGCACTTGCCCGTGCTGCATACAATGAGCCATCGGAGAAACCTGATAATCTTCTCATTGATGATCTTGAAGAGAGCAAAGGAGGTGCCCAGTGAATATGACCCTTCTTGCTGCGGCTTCCATTGGAACAGGTGTAATGATGCTTGTGGCTGCAGTGGCTGCTCTTGTGGTGAGGAAGCTGATCTCCGCAATAATCATTGTGGGTTTTGTGAGTCTTTCTGCCTCTGTTCTTTTCCTGCTTATGGATGCTCCAGATGTTGCGATAACTGAAGCAAGCATCGGAGCAGCAATTTCAACAGTGATCTTCCTCTGGGGCAGAGGAAAGATTGGAGGGGAAGAATGATACGCACCTTTGTGGGGCTTATAATTGTTCTAGCCCTTTCTGCCATCGTGATATCATCGGTTTCTGATTATTCAGTCCCTTCAGAGCTCATTGGAGCAGGTTTGAATTACACAGTACAGGGTGTGGATGATACCGGTTCAGCGAATCTTGTTACAGCTGTGGTTGTTGCGTATCGCGGACTGGATACTCTGGGCGAAGTAGTGGTTCTGTTCAGCGCATCTACAGCGGTTGTGCTTATTCTGACTCTTATTCCCATAGGAGCCAATCCAACGCCTCCAAGTTCAATTGTTGCATTTACCGCAGGAATTCTGCCTGGTGCAATA
>JAOZRM010000002.1:36687-39234 GCA_029940175.1 Candidatus Sabulitectum sp.
AACGCCTCCAAGTTCAATTGTTGCATTTACCGCAGGAATTCTGCCTGGTGCAATAATTCTCTTTGGCATTTACATAATTACCCATGGTCATCTCAGCCCCGGTGGAGGGTTCCCCGGAGGCGCAGTTGTTGCTTCAGCTTTCCTGCTGGTTATGCTTGGCAGCAACACCATTCCTGGAAAATCAAAATTCCTTACTTCTATTGAGTCTCTTGCGGGACTTACCTTCGGGTTGCTTGGTTTCTGGGGAGTGCTGACCCTGGGGCAGTTTCTTAACAATCTGGTTCTTCCTGCAGGTTCTCCGGGAAGAATCCTGTCTGCAGGCATTATCCCATTAATTTCACTGGCCATCGGAGCCAAAGTAGCAAGCGAGTTGTCCGGTGTGTTCGCATCCTACAGAAAAGCTGGAGGTGAAGAATGACCGCTGAGACCATGTTCTACTGGTCACTGGCTGTGACAGCTCTGGGGCTTGTGATAATAGGGATATGGGGCGTTCTTACAAGAAAGAATATTCTTAGGATAGCCCTTGCTTTTACCCTTGCGGATACAGGGGTGAATTTGATTCTCGTATGGAGCGGCTTTCTTCCCAACCGCGCAGCTCCCATTATCGATTCATCTGTTACGACCGTGGTTGATCCTCTTCCACAGGCACTTGTACTTACCTCCATTGTGATCGGAGTGGCTGTGGCTGCTCTCTTTGTAGTTGTTGGTGTTCTTGCTTCACGGAAATCCGGCTCTGCCGATGTCCGCCGAATGAAGGAGCTGAGATGGTAAAAGCACTAGCCATATTTCTGCCTCTTCTGGGAGCCTTTATCAATGCATGGCTACCTGGAAAGAATCCCAAAGCATCACGGATAGTCAGCTACCTGCTGCTCACAGCCGGTCTGGTTTCTGTTGTAATGCTTTCCATCCAGTTGGGTGCATGGAATCTGAATGATCTTTCTAATTCCGTGATACTCTCTACCGGCGTGGGAACCCCTCCGCTGAGTATTAATCTTGAGATAACAGCAGGTGGTACTCTGGCTGCAATAGTCATGTATGCCGCCACAATTTTCTCTCTTCGAAGATTTGCTATGACCACACCCAAGAGCCAGCCTCTGGTTCTGGCACTGCTTACTGCATCGCTGGGTCTGCTCTTTGCAACTGATATTTTCAATTCATTTGTCTTTCTGGAAATTGGTTCAATTGTAACAATTGGTCTTACTGCTGCCTGCAGGTGCGGCAGCAGATGGGAAGCCGCGATCAAAGCAGCCCTGGTTTCAGGTCTGGTTACAATACTGTACCTTCTTGGAGTGGCAGCGTTGTACCGGTCCACAGGCATGCTTACACTTGAGGCTCTGGGAACTCTTACCGGAGGCTCGGCCATTCTCGTAACAATTCTGCTGCTAACGGTGATTGTTACAGAAATTAAGGCCTTTCCTCTCACCGGATGGGGACTGGATTTCTATCAGGGAACCAGTTCCATAGTAGCAGGGCTTTACAGCGCTACATGGAGCCTGGCTGTGCTTCTGTGGGCAGCAAAGGTTCTTCCCCTTCTTCCCATAGGAAACCCTGTTATATATGCCTGGATAGGTGCAGCAGGACTGGTCTTCAGTCAGCTTGCAGGCCTCAGGGCATCCAGCTCCGGCAGAATAATGGGCTACTCAACTTCTGCTTATGCCAGTCTGCTTCTTGTGGCTGCTGGAACAACAACAGGTGCTTTCTATACACAGATCGTCATAGTGCTAATGGTCTTTTCTTCCCTTGCAAAATTCAGCCTGTTCATGCTTGGCAACCCGGAGAAGAATGACAGGTGGAGTGGCTACGGCACAATACTTTTCCTTGTTCCTGTGCTGGTTCTTGCAGGCATTCCACCAATGCCTGTATTCTGGGCGAAGTTTGCATTCCTTTCTCACCTGGCATCCAATTTCCCTGTGATTTTCTATGCGGTACTTACAGGACTTTTCCTTGAGGCCGTTTACCTGTTCCGGTTCTGGAGCCGGCGGTCAGAGAAAACCACAGAGAGGAACATCTTCAAACCCTCCGCAGTGGCTGCGATTCTTCTTATGCTCACTGCAGGTGTCTGGATCACCAGGATGTCATGGGGAATGCTTGATTTCTCAGGCTCTATAATCGCATCAGCCGGACTCCGGAATATTTTCCACGGGCTGTTTGCTGTGGGAACTCTTCTTTGTCTGCCAGGTGTATTCAACCGGATAGGCAGAGAAAAGAACTACTGGTTCTGGCTTCTTATCTCGGGTGCTGCACTGACAATTCTTCCTGCAGCAGGTAACGGGATAACATTTTACCTTCTCTGGGAGATATCTGCTTTTGCTGCAGTTATCGGTGTCAGTAAAGGTGTTGGAGCTGTTAAGGGTACTTTCTGGTACGCAGTTTTCGCCTCACTTTCCGGTTATCTGCTCCTTGCGGGAATCCTTCTTTCCAAGGGCAGTTTTGTTATAGCAGGACTACCTGCAATCCTTCTTACAATTGCTGCTCTTGTTAAAATGGGGCAGTTTGGAACACATCTATGGAGCGTTAGAGCATATCCGGTTGCTCCTGGAACAATGA
>JAOZRM010000067.1:0-3621 GCA_029940175.1 Candidatus Sabulitectum sp.
GTCTTGGTTATATTTGTGGCATGAATAATGCAGTCACAATGAATCTGGAGTAACTTGATGATAATTCTGAATGTTTTACTTGCTTCTGTTATTTCTGTTACCGGTTTTACACCGGGGTTTCAACCTCCTTCATGTGGTATTGGAGCAGAAACTGCCGGTGGGGGCGTGAGAGCCTTTTCAATGGGCGGAGTTTCCGCAGGAGTACCGGACTCTGCTATGATTTCCGGAGCCAATCCTGCAGCGTCTGCCTGGGCAGTCAACACCGGCCTTTCCTGGGGTACAAAGGTTCGTGAGACTGATGATACCGCATGGTCAGGAGCATCTGCTTTTCCGGATATCTCGGTAATAATGCCTTTACCTCTTCGCTTGCAGTTCTCTGCTTTTTTAAGTAACCGCTCCAGAATCAACGCTGAAGACTCAATTGTGTTTGATGGCGGATCGGGAACCGTGAACTGGACCGGCGGCTCAGGAGAATCCTATCTTGGGCTTACAACAAGAGCCTCAGACCATCTTTCCTTTTCTGTTGGCGGTAAATGCTTTTTTGGTTCTGCAATGGGCGATGCATCAACATCTCCTGATGATCCAGGCACAGTAATGCCTGTGGCCAGTGATTACAGAGATGATCTCTCTTTCTCACCATCCTGGGGTATGTTCATAGGAACTTTCATGAACACAGAGTTCCTCTCTGCCGGTGTTTCCATCGTTACAGACAGATCAGGTAACATGGAGATACAGAGAGATTACATGGGAAATTCTTCTGCAGACAGTACACTTAAATACAGCATTCCCGGTGAGCTATACGCAGGAGTATCTGCCCGTATCCATCCCCGGTTTATTGTTGGAGTGGATTATTATGCAAGAAAAGCCCTTCACCTTCTCGGCAGCACCACAGAAGAGGGTAGCTATATAGCTTCAGGTCTCGAGTACTCCGCTGGTCTGGGTTTTCATCTCAGAGGTGGTTATAGAACAATTGACGGTTTATGGAGAGACGGAGGATCCAGGTTCTCCGGTGGTATTGGATACGACATTGCCGGTGGCAAGGCCTCCTTTGACATTGGTGCCAGCTATGAAACATGGGGTTCCGATCTTTCGGAAACAGTTGTTTTCGCTTCAATACGGACATCAGAGAATTGGCTGGGACGGTAGTTATTGTTCCTGCCAGAATGGAGTCTACCCGGCTTCCGGGTAAACCTCTGGCAGATATCTGCGGAAGGCCTATGATTCTCCGGGTTCTTGACGGAGCGGTGAGAGCCTGTCCTGACAGGCTTGTTGTTGCAACAGATTCAAAAAAGATCGAGGAAGAAGTCCTATCCGCAGGATACGAAGCTGTTCTAACAGGACCGGCAGCCAGTGGCAGCCACCGAGTGCATATGGCATGGAAAGCTCTTGGATGCCCCGGGGATCGTATCATTAACCTGCAGGGGGATGAACCTTTTGTTCAACCCACCTGGGTGGAAGCGCTTGCGAATCAGGAAATGTCACGGGATTCTGTTGTTACACTGGCCCGGGAGATCCCTGCTGAGTCAGGAGCAGACTTCTCTGTGGTCAAGGTTGTTGTGAATTCTGCCAGGGAAGCTCTTTACTTCTCAAGAAGTCCTGTTCCCTGGGGAGCTGATTATTTCTTGCAGCATGTGGGTGTTTACTGTTTTACACCCGAGAGTCTTTCTCTCTGCGCAGCATCACCTCCGGGAAAACTATCTGTGCAGGAAAAACTTGAACAGCTCAGCTGGATGGAAAATGGTGTAAGGATCAAAGTTATTCCAGGCGACTGGAAGGCAATGGGAGTTGATACGCCCGAAGATCTGGAGGTGGCTCGAAAGTGGTTCAGGAATTAGAAACCGGTCTTCCCCTATTTATCATGGGACCCTGCGGAATTGAATCCGAAAAACTGGTACTAAGCACTGCTGAATTTGTGGACAAAATGAGAAGAAAGTACGCACAAAGTGCGGTTTTCATATTCAAGAGCTCCTTTCTCAAAGATAACAGAACTTCTGAAGGTTCATGGGCAGGCCCTGGAATTGAAGAAGGACTGAGAATACTTGAAAGAGCCGGGAATGAGTTTGATCTTCCTCTTATCACCGACATTCATGTTGCTGATCATGCAGCACCGGTGGCTGAAGTGTGTGACATGCTTCAGATTCCTGCTTTTCTCTGCAGGCAGACATCTCTTTTGGAGGCAGCAGGGCGAACAGGTATCCCGGTGAATGTTAAAAAAGGTCAATTCATGGCTCCCGAAAACATGAGAGGGTCTGTAGACAAACTTCGTTCTGTTGGATGTTCTTCGGTTTTACTTACGGAGCGGGGAAGTTTCTTTGGATATGGTGATCTGGTTGTAGATATGAGATCCCTGACAGTGATGAAAGGTTTCAGCGATGGTGTGATCATGGATCTTACTCATTCTCTGCAAAAACCAGGCGCTGCAGGTAAATTCACAGGTGGAGATAGAACATTTGCTCTGCAGATGGCTCGAGCTGCTTCCGCATGGGGCATTCGTGGAATGTTCGTTGAGGTTCATCCAAGACCGGCTGAAGCCTTGAGTGACAGTGCGGTGATGCTTGATTTCAAGGATGCAGAAGTTGTGGTTGACGCAGCATTGAAGCACTGGGAAGGGGTTTCCTGATGAAATATGCCGATATCAAACTGTTTGCTGTCGATGTTGATGGTACACTTACTGATGGAAAACTCTTGTACGGCCCTGCAGGTGTGTCTCAAGCTTTTAATTCAAAAGACGGTGCTGGAATTATGCAGCTTCTTGATAAGGGAGTGGAGGTTGCCTTTGTTTCCTTTCGAGACTTTTCTTCTACCAGAAGACGTGCTTCTGACCTGGGAGTTAAGTTGCTTTGCCTTGGAAGCATCGACAAAGCTTCTTCGTTAAAAGAGCTTGCTGTGCATCTTGATATTCCCATGACATCAGTGCTCTTTATGGGGGATGACAAGAAGGATATTCCTGCCCTGGAAGTAGCAGGCATATCTGCTTGTCCACGTGATGCAGCAGATGAAGTAAGAGATATCTGTTCTCTGGTTGCTGATTCAAATGGTGGCGATGGTGCAGTCCGGGAGGTCATAAATAAGATCCTGGAGGCTTTCAGTGAGTGATGTTTTCGCCGAAGCCAGGAGAGTATTTGATATAGAGATAGAATGGCTCCAGGCAACTCTTCCTTTAAACAAAGCTTCTTTTCCTGAAGCGGTTAAACTTCTTCACCGGGCAAATGGAAAGATCATTGTGTGCGGTATGGGTAAGTCGGGGCTTGTGGCAAGAAAGATCGCAGCGACAATGACAAGCACTGGGAATCCTTCCTACTTTCTGCATCCGGCGGATGGAATACATGGTGATGCTGGAATTCTGGCTCGGGGAGATACTGCTCTTGTTTTATCAAAAAGCGGTGATACCGCAGAGATCGCTTCTCTCCTTCCAGTCCTCAGAAGCCTTGATATTCCAGTGGTTGCCATGGTATCCAACGAAAAGTCGCTTCTCGGACGGTTTGCGGATGTGGTATTGAAATTGCCTGAAATGAAGGAAGCCTGTCCTTTCGATCTTGCCCCTACAGCCAGTACGACTGCAATGATGACCCTGGGGGATGCAATTGCAATGGCTATGCTTAATCTCTCCGGTTTCACTCC
>JAOZRM010000067.1:3631-7705 GCA_029940175.1 Candidatus Sabulitectum sp.
TTTGCCGAGGTTCATCCCGGTGGATCACTTGGTAGAAAGCTTCTTATGCGTGTATCTGACATTATGGTCACTCGAGAGCTTCCTGTTCTTTCCACAGACACCATTCTTTCCAGAGCCGTTGAAGTAATGACCGAACACAGAGGATTGTGTATGGCAGTAGGCTCAAGCGGGCAACTTCAGGGGATTTTTGTTTACGGGGATCTGGGCAGGCTGATGAAAGACAGGGTGAACATTGAAGAACTTCGGCTTGGTGATGTGATGATCAAGGAGCCTGCCACAACAACCGGGAATGAGCTTCTTGCCCTTGCAGTACAGACAATGGAGGCCCGGGGAATCACTTCTCTTGTGGCAGTTGATGAGAACTTTGTCCCACAGGGAGTTGTTTACCTTCATGATGCCCTGGCTCTTGGATTCTAATGAGAACTGGAACAAGTACTTCTGGTCTTTTCTACTCAGTGCTGACTGTCTTTTTAATCATTACTGCCTGCGGTAGTGAACCTGCAGACTGGTCTGATAACAGCGGGCAGATACAAACCGTGGCTGACTTCAGGCTGGTTCAGGCAGAGGACGGAATCAGAGATTGGATGCTTTCCGGTGATTCTGCTGTATACAGAGAAGCAGACAGTGTTCTCTTCATGACTGAGGTAAATATTGTTTTTTATGAGAACGATATTCCGGAGAGCTTTGTTAGAAGTGATACCGGTACATCTGATCTTGTTAACGGAGAAACAATACTCTGGGGCAATGTGCATGCTGAAAATCTCAACGGCAGAACTCTTGATACCGATCTTCTCAACTGGTCGGACTCCATGGAGACATTCGACACTGACTGTCTTGTCACATTTGTTATCCCGGAGAGCACAGGTACCCTGACCACCATTCACGGCAGAGGTGTTAATCTGGACACCGGACTCAGTGCTGTTGGGGATGTAATTGTCCGTGAATCTTTCACTGCTGTTACCACAGGGGAGCTGCATCTCGATGAGTAAATATGTTGTTACTCTTCTTCTCCTCTTCATTTCATCAATTGCCGGTGTTTTTACAGTGACTTCAGATAATGCCTCTACAACTGAACTTGAGAATGGTGAGTCCATTATTGAACTTCACGACAATGTCGTAGTTACTGATGACCAGGTCACAGTTACATCCAACTCCGCCACCATTTATCAAGATTCGGAGAGGGCCGAATTTACAGGTAATGTTCAGGTGGATGCCGATACCCTTACTGCAAGCGGTTACTTTCTTTCATATTCCAGAATCACAGGGGTGATGGTATTGCAGGGGAATGCTGTCCTTACAGATGGTTCCTCTATCCTCTCGGCAGACCAGGTTGACTGGTTCAGGTTCAGAGACAAAGCAACGGCAAAGGGTTCCGTTGTTCTTGAAGGAGACTGGCTTGGAATGGTTCAAGGTGAGTATGCTCTCTACGACCGGGAAAGGCAGAGCCTTTTCGTTACTGTAGACCCGGTTCTCACAAGGGTAGAGGGCTCAGATACCACTGTTATAACAGCAGACAGGCTGGAGTTCTTTGAAGAGGGTGAGAGGGCTGAAGCTCAGGGGAATGCGTATGTTTCCATGAGTTCAAGTGACATGGAAACCACTAGTGAGTACCTGAGATATTTCGGGGAGGAAGATCGGATGGAATTGATCGGTTCACCTGTGATCACATCCGAAGAAGGCACCATTACAGGAGACTGGATGGAGATCCTGCTTGACTCAGGTGGCGCTGTTAGTTTTCTCAGAATAGAGGGAGCAGCATCCGGCGACCTGGATGATCAGGAAACTGAGATAAATTTCACTTCCCAGAGGGCTGAATTTGCTTTTCTCCCGTCAGGAGACAATCTGGACAGCCTTCTTCTTCAAGGCAGTGCTCTTCTGAATGTTGCAGGCGAGGATTCCGTGAGAGTGGAAGTTAACACTATCAGTGCCGAGGAAATAGTTATTAGATTTCTATCAGGGGAAGCGGATGAGATAATGGCACGGGGAGCAGTCAAAGGAACATACAGCTGGAGTGGAGAGTTTCGTGAGTGAGCAGATGAATAATGCAGGACAGCTGGTAGTCGAGGACCTGGTAAAAAAATACAGAAAGCGTAAAGTGGTAAACGGAGTCAGCCTGATGGTTGGCAAAGGAGAGATCGTGGGTCTGCTGGGACCAAATGGTGCAGGCAAAACAACCACCTTCAATCAGATCGTAGGGTTTATCAAGCCTGATGCCGGAACCGTTTTTCTTGATGATAAAGACATTACAAGCCTTCCAATGTACAAAAGAGCAAGGCTCGGGCTTGGCTACCTTCCTCAGGAATCAAGTGTATTCAGGAAAATGACAGTTGAAGACAATCTGATGTGTATCCTGGAAACCATGAAGCTGAATAAGAAAGAGAGAAAGGAAAGGCAGGCCCGTCTCATGGCCGAGTTGGGAATAACCAGGCTGGCCAGGCAGAAAGCCTTCACTCTTTCCGGAGGAGAGAGACGCAGAGTTGAGATTGCCAGAGCACTTGTTACTGAACCATCGTTCCTGTTGCTGGATGAGCCGTTTGCCGGTATTGACCCGATTGCAGTTGCGGAAATTCAGGGAATTATCGGAGAGCTTGCCAAAAAGGGGCTTGGTGTTCTTATCACTGACCACAGTGTAAGAGAAACACTGGCCATCACCGACAGAGCCTATATCATGTACGATGGGCAGGTACTCATTTCCGGTTCAGCCCAGGAGCTTGCTGACAATCCGGAGGCAAGAAAAATTTATCTTGGTGAAAGGTTCTCGCTTTAGTATGCCTCAGCTAAGAACAGAGATAAGACTTTCACAGGTTCAGAAACTTGCAATAACACAGACTCTCCGTCAACAGCTGGAGATATTGCAGATGCCTTCAATTGAGCTTGATGGCCTTATTGCCACCGAACTTTCTGAGAATCCTCTACTGGAAGAGAAGGAGAATTCCTTAGAAAAGACAGAGGAGCACGAGGCAGACGTTTCCGATGACGAACCTGAACGGGAAGACTCCAATGAAGAGGATCCGCTGGATATTCTAAGGGAAATTGATGAAAGTATTGGAACTGCGCCTTCCTCCAAGTTTCGCGAGGAAGAACAGTGGCGTCCGGAAACTCCCAATCCAGACACACTCAGCGAATTTCTTCTTTCCCAGCTGGACAGTATTGAAATATCAGAAGAGATTGAGAATGCCGCTGTATATGTGATCTATTCACTGGACAGGAACGGGCTTCTTTCCCTTGATCCAGGGGAACTTCAGATTGGCTGGGATGGTCCTGAGGATACACTGAAAGAAGCCATCGACATTGTTCAGGGCTTTGACCCGCCGGGGGTGGCTCAGAATTCAGCAAGAAATGTTCTTCTTTTTCAAATGCTGAAAAAAAATGGAGAGTCCTGCAGGGATCTCCTGGAGTTCAGAATAATTGACCTGTGTTTCAATCAGCTGGCAGAAAGACGGATTCTTTCAATTGCCGCCACACTTGGGGTAACTCCTCATGAGGTTGAGATTGCAGTGGAGAAGATCAGGGAACTTAACCCATGGCCAGGCAGTGAATTTGCCGGCAGTACCGGTTCTGTGGTGGTTCCTGATGTGATTATCGAGAAGTACAACGGAAAATTCATGGTTTTTCTTAACGATAACCGATTCCCACACCTTTCCATAAGCGACCGCAATCGTCGGATACTTGAATCACCGTCCACAGGAGTGGTTGAGAAAAATTATGTGAAGAAAAAATTTAAAAGAGCCAGCTGGTTCATTAAAGCGATCAAACAGCGGCAGGAAACAGTGAAGAAAATTTCGAATTTCATAGTGGAGACCCAGAGAGAATTTCTTCTTCACGGTGTGGAATCTTTAAGACCATTGACACTTCAGGAGGCCGCAAAAGCTCTGGGATTCAATCAGTCCACCATCAGCCGTGCCATCAACGGCAAATACGTTCAGTCTCCCCAGGGAATTCACGAAATGAGATACTATTTCAGCAGAGGGAGTGCCGATTCTTCAGTTACGGCAATTTCCGTAAAAGAGGAAATTAAAAGGATCATTGGCAGTGAAGACAAAGCCAAACCTCTAAGTGATGAGAGAATTGCCG
>JAOZRM010000067.1:7805-12532 GCA_029940175.1 Candidatus Sabulitectum sp.
GGGGTTGTTCTTCCAAGAAGTGAAACAGCCGATGCAGATCATATTGTGATCAAACTTGCCACAGGATACAACATTGGTATTGCCGCTTCAAAGGTTACAGGAGTGGAGATTCTGGGGTCAAAGAAAGCTGTCTACCAGATCCCCGAGCAGGCATTTCCATTCGATCCCTCTCATCCCAATGTGAAACTGCTGGGTACAGGAGGCACTATTGCAAGCCGTCTTGATTACAAAACAGGAGCTGTTATTCCAGCGTTTTCACCAGGTGAACTTTATGGAGCAGTACCAGAGCTTGCGGATATCTGCAACCTTGAAACAGAAAAACTTTTTGGAATATTCAGTGAGGATATGGGCCCGAAGCAGTACATAATTCTTGCAAAAGCGATTGAAAAGGAAATAGAAAAGGGAACTGCTGGAATTATGATAGGGCACGGCACTGATACCCTGAGCCACACCGCTGCTGCTCTTACATATATGTGTCAGGATCTTCCGGTGCCTGTGGTTCTTGTTGGCAGCCAGAGATCCAGTGATCGCCCTTCCAGCGATGCTGCTCTTAACCTTATTCACGCAGCCAGAACTGCTGCCTATTTTGATGCAGCCGAGGTTGTTGTCTGCATGTTCGGCCCTACAAGTGACCAGTATGGTCTTCTTCACAGGGGTCCTCAGGTAAGAAAAATGCATTCGAGCTACAGAAGCACTTTCAGAACAATAGGAGACAGGCCCCTTGCAATGGTGGATAAAGACAGTTTTACATTCCTGAAGAAAGATTACATTAAAAGGGATCCCAATCGAAAACCCAACATTCGCCCGGTTTTTTGCGACAAGGTGGGTATGGTTTACTATTACCCCAGCATGAAGGCCGACATGATCGATTCCATGGTGGATAACGGCTACAAGGGAATAATTATTGCCGGTACTGGCCTTGGTCATGTTAACAAAGCTCTTTACGAACCTATTCTGAGAGCAACTGAAGCCGGTGTTCATGTGTTCATGACAGTACAGACGCTCTGGGGCTTTGCTCAAATGTATGTGTATGACACAGGGAGATTCCTGATGCAGAGAGGAGTTGTTCCTCTGGGCAACATGCTTCCCGAGGCTGCCTACATCAAACTTGGCTGGGCATTGGGTGTAACAGACGATCCGGAGGAAGTCAGACGAATAATGCTCACTCCTGTCGGGGGCGACATCACCGAAAGTGAACCACCGGACGGTTACATCATTCTACAGGGTGGCGTACCGGAGGTTAAGGATATTTTCAAAGGGATAAACAGGTAAGAGCTGTTTGCCCGGTTGATGGCAGATGCAGTGCTATAGCCATAACGGTGGAAGGTAAGTAATGAACATCAACATTGAGATTGAAATTGAAGCTGTGGGTCTTAGGTTTCCTGAGGGATGTAACATTATTCTGGGGCAATCTCACTTCATAAAAACAGTGGAAGACTTGTATGAGGCTGTTTCGGGCACTATTCCCGGGAGTCCATTCGGATTGGCTTTCAGCGAGGCGTCAGGTCCCTGCCTTATCCGCAGTGACGGCAACGATCTGGAACTGAAGAAAATTGCTGAGGAAAATGTAAAGGCTATCGGAGCTGGACATTGCTTCATGATTGTACTGGGAGAGGCTTTTCCCATTCAAATACTGGACAGAGTAAAGGCAGTACCAGAGGTATGCAATATCTTCTGTGCAACTGCGAACCCTGTTCAGGTAATTGTTGCCAGAACAGATCAGGGCGGGGGAATTCTCGGAGTGGTGGATGGTGAATCACCAACTGCTGTGGAGTGTGAAGAGGACGTAAACGCAAGAATTGAGCTGCTGAAAAGGTTCGGGTACAAACGCTGATTGGACTTCCATGGATATTCTTCTTTCTACTCTGAATTATCTGATCTATTCAGCTTCGATTCTGTTCTTTCTGGTGGTTTCCTGGAAGAGCTTCAGAGAGCGTAATATCCGCGCAGGAATAGTTTCTGTTCTTTTTTCTCTCTTACCGGTTCTCCTGTGCTATTTCTTCCACGAGTGGTTGTATTTCAGTTTCACAGGCCCGTTGATTCTTCTTGTGTTGATCATTGTACCCGGTTCAAAATACAGGAACGACCTTTGTCTCCCTGCAGAACGATTTGACGAGAGAGATATTACCTTTGCCCGTTACAGATTGAAAGCCGGTTCAGAGAATTACAGCAGTTACTACGAAAAGAACCCGGAGAAAGAGGAAAGTGACAGTAGAACAAGGGCTCTTCCCGGTCTTCTGGCAGAAAAAAGCAAGTACTTTCACAAACTGAATTCTTCAGCAGCAGATGCCAGTTTTTTTCTTCTTCATCAGTTAAAAGATTCGGTGGACGGTCCTGTAGCTGAACAAAATGGAAACTACACAGCAGAACAGATATCCGATTACATTCACTCCATGGCAGTTGATGATGGAGCATCAATTTATGGTACTGCATTAATAAAACCGGAGCATTACTATTCCCACAAGGGAAGAGGAACAGACAGCTACGGAAAAGAGATTCCCATAAAGCACAGATACGCCATTGTCCTGGGTTCTGAAATGAGATCCAGTAACACCGCCACTGCCCCATTGTCTCCGGAAGTAGTGGAAACAGGCAAACGGTATGTTGACTGTGCAGTATGGGCGGTGCAGACTGCATCATTTATCAGAAGTCTCGGTTATTCAGCAAGAGCGCACATTGACGGGAATTATCAGGTTATTCCTCCCCTGGTGGCCAATGAAGCAGGGCTTGGCGGCTTCGGCTGGAGCAGCCTTTTTCTTACAAAAAAATATGGGCCAAGGGTTAGATACTCAGTGGTTACAACTGATCTGGAACTACCCCAGGGGGGAAAACAGGTTGATTTTCTTTCCTTCTGCAATATCTGCAGAAAATGTGCAACTTGCTGCCCCAGTCGTGCCATCAATCAGGAAAGGCTTGAGAAACTCAATGCTGACAGGTGTTTCATGTACTGGAATGCCGTTGGTACGGATTGCGGGAGGTGTCTTGCAGTGTGTCCAATGGGGCATCCATGGGGAATTTTGAAAACTCTTGCCCTTCGTTCAATCATTGCGGCCAGGTTGTTAAAAGGCCTGGATGATCTCTTCTACGGCAGAAAACCCAGGTCGTTACCAATGCCCCAGTGGATGGAGAATACGCAATGAGTACGGTTCTGCTCATAGGAGCAAGCAACAATCCAACCAGATATTCCAGCATGGCCTTAAATCGCTTGCTGGACGCGGGACACCGTGTTATCCCGCTGAATCCTAACTCAAAAATCACAACCATTGAACCCACAATACATCACCTGGCGCAAGTACAGGAAGAAATAGATATTGCGGTTGTCTATGTAAGGGCTGAACTGCTTAAGCCGGATATTGAAGAACTTGTTAGAATTGCTCCTGCAACAGTGATATTCAATCCTGGAGCAGAGAGTCTTGAACTTAAAAATGAACTGGAAAGAAATAACATAAGAACCAGAAACGCGTGCACTCTGGTTCTCTTAAGTACCGGTCAATTTGATCTTAATCTTGACCTGGAGGAGGAAAGAAATGAGTGAGAAAATAATTATTGCTTCCCATGGAGATATTGAAAATTTCAACGGAAGAGAAGTCGGAAGATCTCCCTGGAAGAGGATCACACAGGAAAGAATAAATGCTTTTGCAGATGCTACAGACGACCACCAGTGGATTCATACAGACAGAGAGAGAGCAGCGGCCTCTCCGTTCGGAGCCACCATCGCTCATGGCTTCCTGACTGTTTCTCTGCTGCCCTCTCTTCTTGATGAGATCATCGAGGTGCGTGATTCAGAAATGACTGTGAACTACGCCATGGAGAATCTCAGGTTTGGCACTCCAGTGCTTGTTGACAGTGAAGTACGACTGATTCTCACGGTGATCAACCTGCGCAATCTAAGAGGAATTACCCGAGTAACTCTTGGTGTTGAAATGGAGATAAAGGGAGAGAAGAAGCCGGCTTACAAGGGAAGTATTGTTCTGCTTTACCATTTCAAGCAATGAACCCTTTGCAGATTACATCCTCTCGCGGGTTATCTGTTACACAACGAAATTCTTCCTGCACCATACGCCCAGAAAACGATCAATGACAATGTATCCGCAGCATCAACACACTTCCAGACGTTAATCAGTACTGGTATTACCTTTTTATTTGAGAATTCGACCATGACCTTTCTTAAAAGAGAGGTTTTCCCAATACGTCTTTCACCATGGATAAAAAGTTTTTCTCCGCTCAGGTCAGCGAGGACAAGGTCATCCATTTCTTTAATCCTATTGCAGAACTGCTTTCCAGCTAAAATACCACCGTATGAGAAAGGAATAGACACTCTCTCATTAAGAATTTCACATCTTGCGTTACGCACATAGTGTAATAGATAACTTACTGCTGCTCAACCCGATTGTTAACCTTTGAACAGAGTAAGTACTGTTTAAAGATATGATATAGATCGGTTAGCGACATCCGTGATCCAAGAGGCATTAACCTGCACAAGTATCAAAGAAGCCCACACCCAAAGGTTGTGGCAGGTTCATTCAGTTCTAGAAATTATTGTTTTCTTGTCAATGGCTATGGGGGGGTACCCCCCTAGCCAGGGTGGGGGAATATGGGGTAGCCTGTGACATTTCTTCCTCTTTCTTTGCTGCGTCTGAGAATTACAATACACTTTATTGAATGGTATTACAGGGTCGGGGTTTAATATCATTTGTCCGGTATAGTCATATCGGACTTTTATCACC
>JAOZRM010000067.1:12542-13907 GCA_029940175.1 Candidatus Sabulitectum sp.
ACTCTTTGTATGCCGAAAGATAGAGCGATTGTTGCGAGTAACGACAATTAGAACTTCCTGTTTCTTTATCCTAATGAATCAGCCTGAAGGGGGGCGGGTGCGGAGATTCGGATATCCCTGTTTTACTCGGAAAAGATACCAGTTCAGATCCGGCCAAACAGTCAAAGCCATTGCCATAATATCAATCTACTGGTATAGTGTATCAGAGTTCTAAAGGAGGCAATTATGTTTGGCACTAAAGAAATACTAATGGAAGCAGAATCTCTACCGGTCGAAGAAAGAGTCATAATAATAGATCGCCTTCTTCGTACTCTCAATTCCCCCTCCCCAGATATTGACAAGATTTGGATTGATACTGCAAAGCATCGTCTTTCTGAATTACGATCAGGCAAAGTGAAAGCAATTCCAGGCGATGAGGTATTCGCCAGGGTCAAGGAATACTTTGGGGTATGACCTTTTCTTTTCACCCGGAAGCGGATGCTGAATTCTTCAAGGCCATTAATCACTATGAAGAGTGTGAAGGTGGACTCGGTTATGACTTTTCTATAGAAGTCTACTTGGCTATACAGAATATTCTGGAGCATCCTGAAGCATGGCCCATTCTTGATGATGAAATACGGCGATGCCAAACAAACAGGTTTCCTTTTGGGATTCTCTACAGCATCGAGAAAAACGAAATTTTCATACTTGCAGTTATGCATCTCCACAGAAAGCCTGATTACTGGAAACACAGGTACCAAAAAAATTGAACGGATTGAACTTATCGGCAGCGGATGAACAATCTTGTGTTTATTAGTGACTGCCAGCTTCAGGTGTTCGGAATAAATCGAATCAACCTGGCTGTATTAGCATTTCCCAAGGAATTGATTCCCGATTTGATGGGCGCACTCAGAGCATTACACATACTCTGGAACCAGAGTTACTCTGGGCGTGAAGATGGAGATAAAGGGAGAGAAAAAGCCTGCTTACAAGGGAAGCATTGTTCTGCTTTGCCATTTCAAGCAGTAAAACCTCCAGCTGTCTGAAACAGTTAGACAGTTTTAAACATGATCCGGGAACATATTCTCAAGCGATACCAGGATAATAGAGGGATTCTCTTTTGCATACTTTTTCATGTATTCCGAAAAACCTCCAGCAGAAAAGTATATGAACTTTCCACTTAAGGCTTGGTTTGCCCAGCTTTTTCCGGATGCTGCAAGATCCATCAGATTTTGCTTCAGATGAAAATGAACATCTGGATCCACCGGTGAAGAAGACCACTTTACTTCCCCTGAAAACATTTCACCGTTGTCAAAGCGGCCAACAATATCAATTTCAATGGAACGCCTGTTTTTGTCTGTTCCCTCCCAGCGGCTGCAAGTTGCG
>JAOZRM010000003.1:0-16389 GCA_029940175.1 Candidatus Sabulitectum sp.
GAAATGGTCTTGTATTCGATCTGGGATGAAAATACCTGGTCTGATGGTTGATCTTAGAGAAGCGGGCTCGATTCTGCTAATTGCAATCGGAGGCATTTTCGTTTTCGGTGCTTTTGTGAATCCATCGTTTCTCAGATCTCTTCTCGGAATGACATGTCACAGGCTTCCACACAGATCTTTTATGTGGGCACCGGGTCTTTGTGCAAGATGCACATTTTTCTGGATCGGGGTTTTCCTCTCGTCCTCCCTGATGCTGTTTCGAAAACTGCCAGGGTCAATTGTTCTGGGATTGTTTCTTATTCTTCCAATGGCACTGGATGGTTCCATGCAGTTCATCGGTTTGTATGAGAGTACAAACTTGATGAGATTACTAACCGGTCTTCTTGCGGGAAGTGGTCTCTGTATCCTGCTTGAAGGTGGTGCTAAGGATTGAGAACACGGAGACTCTTCCAGTAACTATTGACAAATCTGTTTGAAAGCGTGAGATTTGATGCCAACCAGAGAGTATCTGGGGTCCACAGGAAGTGGAAGAGGCCGAACCGAATGGTTCGCTGTTGCTCTTTCGCAAGAACTTATTTTACTTGCGGAAAGGACGACTCAGTATGAGCAGAAAAAGAACCCTTATCTTAGGCGCCGCAGGGCGCGATTTCCACAATTTCAATACACTGTATCGCAATGATGACAGCTACGAGGTTGTGGCTTTTACAGCAACACAGATTCCGGATATCGATGGAAGAAAGTATCCCGCAGAGCTTGCAGGAGAATTCTATCCTGAAGGTATCAAGATTCTTGACGAGAGCGAACTCGAGAACATCATCAATGGTGAGAATATCGAGCTTTGTGTAATGTCTTACAGTGATCTTCCAGACAGCACTGTTATGGCTCTGGCCAGCCGTGTTAACACAGCAGGCGCTGATTTTGTAATGATCGGTGCAGAGCGCACGATGGTCAAGAGCACCAAACCTGTTGTTGCCATTACTGCCGTTCGTACAGGTTGTGGCAAGAGTCAGACAACACGCCGTGTTGTTGAAGAACTTAAAAAAGCAGGAAAGAAAGTTGTTTCGATTCGTCACCCTATGCCTTACGGTGATCTTGTAAAGCAGAGAGTACAGCGTTTTGCCACAATTGAAGACCTTAAAAAGCATGAGTGCACAATTGAAGAGATGGAAGAGTACGAGCCACACATCATCAATGGCAATGTCATCTACTCAGGCGTTGATTACGAGGCAATTCTTCGTGAAGCCGAGAAAGAAGCAGATGTTATTCTCTGGGATGGTGGAAACAACGATACATCCTTCTATGCACCAGACCTTACCATCACTGTTGTTGATCCTCACAGACCAGGCCACGAGCTCAGCTACTACCCCGGTCAGACAAACCTCAGACTTGCAGATGTTGTTGTGATCAACAAGATCGACAGTGCATATCCCGAGGATGTTGAGGAAGTAAGAAAGAACATCCGTTCGGTTAACCCCACAGCCCGCATCATTGATGGAGCCAGCCCTGTTTCCGTAGACAAGCCCGAGCTTGTTCTTGGCAAAAAGGTTCTTGTTGTTGAAGACGGACCAACTCTCACCCATGGTGAGATGGAGTACGGTGCAGGTTTTGTAGCAGCAGAGAAGTACGGTGCTGCTGAGTTCGCCAATCCAGTACCGCATGCAGTGGGTACTATCAGAGGTACTTTTGACAAGTACTACCCTGGTGTGGAAGAAACAGTAATTCTTCCTGCAATGGGTTACGGCGATGCTCAGATCAAGGATCTCGAAGATACCATCAACGCCATCGATTGTGATGTTGTTATCATTGGAACTCCTATGGATCTTTCCAGAATCGTTAAGATCAACAAACCAACTGTAAAGGTTACTTACGACCTTCAGGAGATCGGCAAGCCTGATCTCGGTGAAGTTCTGAAACCTTTTACCGAATAGTAGAAATAGTTCGCATGTCGCGATAATCGCATTGAAAGGCAGGTCCCGTAGGGGTCTTGCCTTTCTTGCATCATCTGGAGGTATTGTTCAATGTCTGAAAAACCCATTAAGGGGCAGACAAAGGAAGAACATTGTGAGACCAAAGAGGGCAAGAGACCCGCTGTCCATATTTTCCCCGAGTGGTGTAAGGGATGTGGAATCTGCGTAGCATTCTGCCCCAAGCAGGTACTGGAAATGGGCAGGGATCAGAAGGCCCATGTGGTGTATCCCGAAAAATGTATTGAATGTGCTCTTTGTGCCCGGAGATGTCCTGAGTTCGCTGTGTATGTAAGCGGAGATCACATTAAAGAGGGCAAGAAAAAGAACGGTGGTGAGAAATGAGCGGTGTTCCCTGGGGAGAGACAAAACTTGTGCAGGGTAATGAAGCCGTGGCTCTCGGTGCCCTTGCTGCTGGAATCGACTTCTTTGCCGGATATCCAATTACGCCCTCTACTGAAGTTGCAGAAATTCTTGCCCGCGAGATGCCTGTGATCGGTAAAAAGTGGATACAGATGGAAGACGAGATAGCCAGTATCAGTGCAATCATCGGCGGCAGCCTTGCCGGCGGCAGATCAATGACAGCCACCAGTGGTCCGGGGTTCAGTTTGATGCAGGAAGGTCTCGGGTATGCGTGCATGACAGAAGTACCTCTGGTGCTTGTTAATGTTATGCGTGGCGGACCATCAACCGGACTTCCTACTCAGGTCGCTCAGGGTGATGTAATGCAGGCCAGATGGGGAACTCACGGAGACCATCCAGCCATCGTCCTTGCGCCATCAGATGTTAAGGAATGCTTTGATCTTACGGTTAAAGCTTTTAACCTTGCCGAGGAGTTTCGCACACCTGTTATCCTCATGCCCGACGAAGTTATCGGTCACATGCGTGAGAAGCTTACTTTTCCTAAAGAGGAAGAAGTATGCGTAATCCCACCTTCTTCACCGGATGTACCTCTTGAGTGGTACGAGCATTACCATACCTCTGCTACAGGTGTTTCACCAATGGCACATTTCGGGTCCGGTTACCGTTTTCATGTTACCGGGCTTACCCACGACACACATGGCTTCCCCACCCGTAAGGTGGATGAGGTTGTGTCTAAAATGAACAGACTCAAACAGAAAATAACCAGACGACTGGATGTTCTTGAGAACAACATGATCCATGATGTAGAGAACTGCGATGTTGTTATTTTCTGCTATGGTTCCGTTTACAGAAGCGCTCTTGCTGCGCAGAAGATCCTTGCAAAGCAGCGGAAAAAGGTTGGCATTTTCCGTCCTGTAACCATCTGGCCTTTCCCGGACAGAACGGTTAAGGAGATGCTTGATTCAAAAGAGGTTATTCTTGTTCCGGAACTCAATCAGGGACAGATCATACACGAAGTAGAGCGTCTTACTTCTGACAGTGTTAGAGTTGTTCCTCTGCACAGATTTGACGGTTATGAGATTACACCTGAGCAGCTTGTCGCTGCAGTACTGGAGGTGATGTAATGCCTGCCCGTCTTCCATATGCATACAAGTATCTGAGAGCAAAGAAGAAATTCCCCCATGTATGGTGCCCGGGTTGCGGTATCGGGATTGTCATGGGTTCAATTATCAGAGCCATAGACAGCCTTGGTTGGGATCTTGATGATATTCTAATGGTCTCAGGAATTGGATGTACAAGCAGAATGCCGGTTTATGTGGATTTCAATACACTGCACACAACCCATGGAAGAGCTCTTGCTTTTGGGACCGGCGCAAAGATGGCCAACCCCAAGCTCAAGGTGCTTGCTGTTATGGGTGATGGTGATTCCATGGCCATTGGCGGCAATCATATAATTCATGCTTCCAGAAGGAACATGGATATTACAGCTATCATTGTGAACAACAACAACTATGGAATGACAGGTGGACAGTTTTCTCCCACAACTCCGCAGGGTGCAAAAACTTCTACAACCCCATACGGTATGATTGAGCCGGATTTCGACATCTGTAAGCTCACTGAAGCTGCAGGGGCGAACTTTGTTGCCCGTGGAGACGTTTATCATGTTATAGAACTCGACGGTATGATCAAAAAGGCACTTTCCGGTTCCGGATTCAGAGTGGTGGAAGCTCTGGCTCCCTGCCCCACCAACTTCGGCAGGGCAAACAGACAGGGTGATGCCGTGAACATGATGGAACTGCTGAAAGACAACACCATTAATATTGCTCAGGCATCCAAGCTCTCCAAAGAAAAGACAGAGGGTAAAACGGTTAGAGGTATTTTTGTTGACCGTGATGAAATAGGGTATCTGGAGAGATATGAGGAGCTCTGCGATCGCGTTTTATCGGAGGTGAAGAAATGAAATACTCCGAGATAAGACTTGCCGGTTCAGGTGGACAGGGACTTGGTCTTGCAGGCAGGATTCTCAGCCAGGCTGCAATTCTTAACGGTAGTGAAGTTTGTCTTACCCAGAGCTACGGTCCAGAGGCCAGAGGTGGTGCAAGTAGAACAGATGTAATAATATCCGATAAGCCAATTCTTTTCCCGAACTGCCGAAAGCTGGACATTCTTCTTGCAATGAACCAGGAGAGCGCCGACAAATTCAGCGGCAAGGTTAAGGAAAGAGGTTTTTTTGTGGTGGATTCCACTTTCGTTGATCAGCTTCCCGAAGGGAAAGTTTACGAATATCCTTTCACTGACAAGAGTATTGAGGTATTTGGACAGAAGATAGTAGCCAACCTTATGGCTATGGGGATGTTTGCTGCTCTCAGCAGATTTTTCAAGCTGGAGATCTGGACCGATGCCATCAAACTTGCAGTACCTGAAGCCTTTCTTGAATTGAATCTTAAGGCTTTTGAGATGGGACATCGCGAGGGAAGAGAGATCCTTCACATGGAAGAGGGAAGAATCCCGGTTACCTGGGACAGGAAGCAACCTGTACCAAAGGCTGTAAGGGATAAATTCTCCAGATAGATAAGATAGGATGAAACGCATTCAGAGGCGTTCCTGAGCAGGAAACTTGCATTGACTTGCCTTTGTGCTGACTGTATTTTCTGCTGGGATTGTGATATAATGCGTGATTTTACGCTATCGGACGTGTGTCCGAAAAACAGGAGGGGACTATGAAATTAATTCTTACTTTGCTGGCAGTTCTGCTTATGTCAGCAACTGTTGCCAATGCACTTCCATCTTACTGGGGTCTTCGTGGACTTAACAGAGTCGTTGATGCCCAGCCGATCGAAACCAATCAGTACTCTGTTGGACTCTTTACTCATCTCGGTATCAGCCAAGATGATAGAGCAGCTGTACTGAACAATGTGTCTTTCATCGCTGAAGACACCGAGTACGATGCTACTGGCCACCTTGCCTTCGGCTATGGTATAAATGAAATGGTTGAAATGGCCGGTAGGGTCAGTTACTGGTGGAACGGTTACAGACGCGACCTCAGCAATGCAGATCGCGATGCGGGAACCGGTGACTGGGAGAGCGATGATGCTTTGAATGAAGCTGTTCTTTCTCTTAAGATCGCCTTCAACCCCACAGATGATGGTCAGTTCTGGCTGGGCTTCATGCCTCAGGTAGGCTTTGCCATCAGCACTGGTGACAACGATTACGTTACAATGTACGACGCCGGTACAGATGGAATCTGGTACCTTGATGATCCAATGTTTACAATGAGACGTGCCATGCTCAACTCCGGCAAGCTCAATCTCGGTGGAGACATGCTTGTTTCCTACAACGCAGACTTTGGTCTCGGTGTTCACTTGAACGCAGGGTTCCACCGTTACTCTCAGCAGTTTGATTTCGCCGATAACAGACGCAACGCTGCCGGGGGCATTGAAGCTACTGATGATGTAGAACTCACAGTAGATGACAATGTTGTCAGAGTTGCTGCAGGGCTTGAGTTCCAGACAGGTATTGCAATTCCTTTTGTAGAGTTCGAATACAGCAAGTATCTTGATCGTACGGAAGAAGCAGGAAATGGCGAGAGATACGACGAGATCGCTCTTCTTGATGGTGGATTCAGATTCACATCCCCATACGGTTTAGCTCTTGACCTTACAGGTTCAATGGCTCTTACTTCTTTTGATCCAGAGTGGTCAGATCTCGGTCATGGTATTTACCAGGCTGGAACTACTCCTACTGAGGAGGAACGCGCTCAGAGAAGTCCTTTCCCAGGTGGATATCCTGCGGACTATGGTGTAGGTATCAACCTTATCTTCTCATCTGTTCTTCTTCAGGCTCCCACACATGGAACTCTCAGTGGTATTGTAACCAGCTCTGAGACCGGTGAGGTTCTTCAGGCCGAGGTCAGCTTCCCAGCTTCCTCAGTTCTTCCTCAGGCAACAATAAACGGTTTCTACTCCGTTGAGCTTCTTGCGGGATCAGTTCCAATTAACGTCACTGCTGAAGGATATCTTCCTTTCTCAGAGACTGTTGTTATTGTAGCCGGTGAAGATCATGCTCTTGATATAGCTCTTGATCCAATTCCGGATAACGGTATTCTTACAGGTACTGTTACCAATGCTGAGACCGATGAGATCATCGTTGGTGCTTCAGTAATGGTTGATGGCCTTCCAGAGGGCATTGAGGGAACCACCACAACCAACGCCAGTGGTGTTTACTCCATCGCTCTTCCAGAGGGCAACTGGACCGTTAGAGTTGAAGCAGCAGACTATCTTAATGTTGTAAAAGTGCAGATCATGGCACCTGAAGTAACAACAATCTTTGATGTACAGATGCGCCCTGCTCTTGTAGAGGGTCAGGTTCTCAGCTTCAATAACATCTACTTCGAGAGTGGCAGTTCTCAGATCAAAGCTGAGAGCTTCGGTATTCTCGACCAGGTTGCACAGACTCTTATTGACAACGCGGGTGTTAGAGTTCGTATCGCAGGTCATACCGACAGCGACGGAAGCTCCAGCTACAACCAGGGTCTCAGTGAGCGCAGAGCAAACTCAGTACTTGATTATCTTGTACGCAAGGGTGTTCCTGCAAACACACTGTCTGCCATTGGTTACGGTGAAGAGAACCCTGTGGTTCCCAACACCAGCGCATCCAACAAGGCTCAGAACAGGCGTATTGAATTCACAGTGCTCGGTGTTGCAATTCAATAGTACCTGATTAGATAGAGAAAGAAGGGGGCGGGTTTATCCTGCCCCCTTCATTCATGTATAGCTTTTATCCCGGTGATTATCCCAGTCCCAGAACTTCAAGGCTCCAGAGGATCTCCAGCTCCTGCTCTGCAAAGAACACCAGATGAGGTGCCTGTGAATAAAGAGCACTCAACCTGGACAGATCGTGGGTTCCCTTCAGAAGAAGGCCTGTTCCGCCGCCGGGGAGGCTTACCGGAGATTCTGCTTCAACAACTGTAACCACCAGGTCTGAACACTTACTGAGCCACCCGGGATTGGCTGTACGGGGCATGATCACAGCAAGCCTGAGAAGGCCCGGTACCTGATAAATCTCTGATTTTCTGCCTGTATAGCAATCCGGTTCACTAAGTTCATTCAGCATATCAATGAGATCCAGCGGAAAGCACTCTCTGGATTGAATAACAACATCCAGAGGACAATACGGATCACAGTCTCTCCTGATCCTCACCTTGTTGAGTATTGCTTCCCTGTGTACCCATGGGTCATCTGCGACAATACGCAGCACACCATGACGCACAGAAGGGGACATGTGTTTTTCATTTTTTTGGGGAATGAAGATCTCCATTTCAGGGAAGGTATCCGTTAAAACCGGTCTGGGGGGCGGATCAGCGTCGTAGCCAAGGATGTCCGACACCTTTTCTCTAGTTTGAAGCAAGTTCTCCAGAGAATACGAACCTGATCTTGTTACTGAATATGGAGGCATGTTATCGAATTCTATTCCAAGGGCTTCTGCATTTGCTTTTAAATCGGTACCAGGGAGAACTGAGAGGCAGAAAGTCTGAACCTGTTCATGAAGCCCACTGGACACCAGCTCAGTTGCCGCCTGTTCTATGTTGCCCGGATCGTCACCCGGGAGCCCCAGTATAAGATCAATAATGGGGGTAATGCCGCTTTCTTTCAGAAGGGAAGCCCCATTGAGAATAGAGATGGGATTCCCGCCTCGCCCTACAGAATGAAGAACTTTTCTACTCATTGTCTGCAATCCGACCTCAAGACTGATGAATCCGGCTTTCGCAAGGGCGTTTGAGGTAACTGAAGATTTGATCAGATCACTCCTGACTTCCGCGAAGCAGTCAATGTTCATGTTAGACATGCCTTTCAGCAGAACCATCAGATCAGGTCTGCTGTTGAAAGTGGGGTCGAGAAATACCAGCTCATCAGCACCCTTTTCGTGAAGCATTCTGATCTTTTTCAGAACTTTTTCCGCAGGGACAATTCTTGGTACGGGAGATGTTCTTCTGTATGCGCAATAGGAGCACAGACACTGGCATCCTCTCTGAGACTCTATATGAACCGACCCTCCAGCCGGAGGTGCAAGGTAGCCTGTTTCGTAGGGGTCAGGCCATCTATCCGGTGGGTCTGTGTCTACCACTGGTCCAAGCAGTTTTGTCCCAGTTGCAAGGATCTCCCGGAGTTTCACAGGAGAGAGAACATCCCTGGCGTAAGATTCACCTTCTCCAGCCACGAATAGATCAACTGAAGTACTTGTGAGCAGAACATCATTGTCTGATGTAACTTCTGGTCCGCCTGCAACAATGAGCAATTCCGGTTTCCACTGTTTCAAACCCCGGAGAAGATGAAGGGTTCTGTCTTTGTTCCACAGGTAGAGAGTTACCCCAAGCAGTTCAGGATCTCTTCGCTTCAACTCTTCAAGCAGTGCCCTATCACCCAGAGAGTTAAGCAGTTCTTCCGGGAAGATGGATTCCACAGGAAGAAGAGCTGCTGCTGCCAGTAACCCTGAGGCCAGGGGAATGTTACCTGTGGGCTCCCAGGCTGATGATGGATGCAGGGGAAGTTGAATGAGCTGGACAGTATACATTCTTACAGCGTTGGAACTGAGCTGGTGGTGGTGATCCCGGATACAGCAAGAAAATAGAGTATTAGAAAAGATACTCCCCAGAGAATGTGTGCCCTGGGGTGATGGCCGTTGAATGTTTCTTTCCTGCAAAGCAGAACTCCGGCAAATTGCAAGATCACGGAAACAGAGAAAAGAATGGGCAGCAGAGAGATTCCCCGGGTCAGGACCAAACCAGTTGCTCCTGCAATTCCAGCAAACAAAGAGAAACTGGAGAATTTTACTGCCCAGCTCTCAGAACCCGCCAGTGGTGGGAACATCTCATAGGTTTTACTGGACTCCGGTGCGAAAAGTCTTACCCCGTATGAAATAGAGAATGCCGTTGCTATGGAGACAAAAACGCTGTACACTACTCCTCCGATAAGAGCCACGAGTGAAAGAGGAGTAAACGGATATTCCCCATAAGACGATTTCACAGGAACCAGTATTATTGTCAGAAGCAACACCACTTCGAGTGCTTGAAGGACTCCAAGAACAGACCATCTGCTCAGGATACGTCTGCCGAATAATCTTGCTATCTGTAGACTCACCAGCATCATTGTCAGTTGACCATGACCAGTGGAAGGATTTCCTGATGGAGTAGAAACAAGAACTCCCAGAAAAAGCAATTCAAGAAGTCTTGTAAGATCAAATCGATCAAAGTTATTTCTTACTATGGAGATGTCAGTGGGTTTTGAGGAAAGCCTTCCTGATTTCCCTAATTTCTGATGGAATACCTCTTCAAGAATGAAAAGAAACAGAACCAGCAAGCTAAGCATCTTATGCATGGTCAGGATCCCTGACAGTAAGAAGCATTATTCCTCCAGCAATAAAGAAAACAGAAATGGAAAGTATCGAGTTTCGGGTGCTCCCGGTAATATCCCCTATGAGAGCGAACATAAGAGGTCCCAGAATACTTGCGAATCTGGATGATATTGAAAAGAATCCGAAATACTCGGATGAATGCTCCTGTGGAATAAGAACAGAGTAAAAAGAACGACTTATGGCTTGAACCCCACCCTGCAATAAACCTACAGCACCTGCCAGTATCCAGAACTGCCAGGTTTCTGTCATTCGCCAGGCATAAAGAACTATTGCTATGTACCCGCCCAGACCTATTAGCAGCATTTTTTTTGACCCGAGTCTGGTGGCGAGTTTGCCGTAGTAGATTGAACCGGGGAATCCGATGAACTGAGTTAGAAGAAGAGCCCCTATCAAGTGACTGCTGTCTAAACCCAGCTCTGCTTTTCCAAAAACTGTAGCCATCATGATTATTGTCTGTATACCGTCGTTGTACAGAAGGAATGATAGAAGAAATCTGAAGGCCTGGCGATGCTGTCTTATACTTTTGAATGTAGCGCCAAGTGACCTGATACCTTTTAGGAAGGATTTCCTGAAATCAGTGCCGTTTCCGCCCACAGTACCCTCTGGTACCTTCTTGAACAGTGGAATGGAAAACCCTGCCCACCACAGGGCAACGGAAAGGAAGCTTAGCCTTACTGCGAGAGTTCCCTGTGGAATTCCAAAAAGACCCGGTTGTTTTATCATCAGGAGATTCAGAGCAAGCAGCAGCCCGCCTCCGAGGTATCCCATGGCGAACCCTCTTGAGCTTATAAGATCACGCCTTGCAGGGGGTGTTACATAAACCAGCAGAGAATTGTAGAAGACATTTGCACCGGCAAAACCAATCTGCCCAAGGATAACCATGGCCAGGGTGAATTTTACAAGGCCGGGACCGCTGAAGAAGAGGAGAGCGGAAGAAATGATACCTACTGTGGTCATAATACCCAGGAACAGCTTTCGCTTACCACCGGCGTCAGCCATTGCCCCGAAAACAGGGGCTCCAATGGCTACAAGCAAAGCTGCAAGCGACATTGCATATCCCCAGAGTGATTGAGAATTGCTTGTGATCTCAAACAAATGAAATTTTAATGTGACGGGACCCGGATCAGCCACCACAGTACTTACGAAGAAAACAGGTAGTACTGCTGCTACAATTGTTGTAACAAATGATGAGTTGGCCCAGTCGTAAAGGCACCAGGCTTTTTCCGCCTGGGTGAATTTTGCTGCCACTAGATCTCCATTCCTTAATATGTACGGAACATAACTAATAGAACAGGTTCCAGGCACTTCCTTCCAGGTCCTTACTCTGGTATTATTCGTGGTTCCCTAAAATAGTAAAGAGATACAAAGTGAGGGGTGAAAAATGTCTCTGTTGGACAGTCTTAGCGGTTTACTATCCAGAAAGAGTTCGTCAGTCAGGAACAATATTTCCAGGGAGGATATGATTAAATCCTCTGTGCATCGCAGGGAAGTACTTGTGTTAAAGTGTGGAGCCCTTTCCACATGGACCCGACCGGAATCCACAGGAAGAAGCCCTAAGGATACGGTTATTGTGAAGCGTGCATCCAGTCAGGGAGCCATAGACTGGACCAGTCCCAATAACCTGCCTGTTGATGAGGAAACTTTTGACATGGTATGGTCTGATATTCTTCAGGTTTTCGATAAAGCCGATGAATTGTTTGTTACAGACCGTCTGATAGGTGCTGACCCAAGGTATGCTCTTCCAGTGCGGGTTGTTGCCGACAAAGCTCTTACTGCTTTGTTTACCGATAACATGTTCCGTCCGTGGACAGAGGAAGCAGCCAGACTCTCAATATTCAAGGACAGGGGTTTTACCCTTGTTGCATCTCCGGATAACAAACTGGATCATACAAAATACACAGGCAGACTTCGTGAGAACCCCGATCTGAAGCATACATCCAACATGATGGTTGGAATGGATATGGACAGGAACCTGGGTATTGTTTTTGGCAGTGCCTATTGTGGCAGCATCAAGAAGCTGATGTTCACAGTAATGAATTACCTGTTGCCAGGCGAAGGGATTCTTCCTATCCATTGCAGTGCAAACGAAGGCAGTAACGGTGATTGTGCGCTTTTACTGGGACTTTCCGGCACAGGAAAAACAACATTGAGCGCTGATCCAACCAGAGCTCTTCTTGGAGATGATGAACACGGCTGGAGTAACCATGGAGTAGCTAACTTTGAGAATGGCTGTTATGCCAAGCTCATAGACCTGAGCAAGAAAAAGGAACCGGAGATCTATTCAGCCTGTTTTCACAACGATGAATATCTGAAGCACGGTTCTATTGTGGAAAATGTTCTTGTTTATCCAAATGGCGAATTTGATCTGTTTGATGATGCTTATACACCCAACAGCCGGGGATCCTATCCTCTCAGATATCTAACAAACATCAAGGAATCATCTATTTCCGGACATCCCAGTACAATTCTTTTTCTTACTGCAGACGCCAACAGTGTAATACCACCTGTTTCAAAATTGACAAAAGAACAGGCTATGCTCTGGTTCCTTATGGGATACACCAGCAAGCTTGCAGGTACTGAAACAGGCATTAAGGAGCCTGTGAGTACTTTCTCCAGGTTCTTCGGGCAGCCCTTCATGCCCAGAGTGCCTGAGGTTTATGCTGATCTTCTCGGGAAGAAACTTGATTTGCACGGTACTCAGGTTTATCTCATTAATACAGGCTGGACCGGAGGACCTTACGGAACCGGCAGCAGAATGGATCTTCCCCTTACGAGGGAGATGGTCAATGCATGTCTTACAGGTGAGATAGAGAGATCAGAAATGGTAGTTGATCCCTATTTCAAGGTGATGGTACCCACTTCATGTCCAGGAATTGAGGACAGCTCTATTTTGGACCCCGGCAATACCTGGGAAAACAGAGCAGACTATGAAGCAAGAGCGAAAAAACTTGCAGGTGAGTTTGCTGCTCATTTCAAGAAGGCATACGGCAGTCAGAACATAAGTACTGAGATAGCTGCGGAGTGCCCGGGGATATAATTTGAAATACTGTTTGTCCCCGGCATTAATCTGCCGGGGACTTTCTTTTTGCGTTTTCAGATTGTGTATTTCCTGCCAGCAGGAATCCTATATAGAAAAACATACCCGCGTGGTATGGAATAGGATTGTTAAAACCTGAACAAATTAGTAGATTCAACTGTTGTCGGGAGTTGGGGTAACTTTCGATGTGTACATTTGTTTGGAGGGGAAATGAATAAGTTATCTATTGTTGTAATGTTACTTTTGCTTGTGGCTGGTTCAGCTACAGCATTACCTTCGTATTCAGGTCTTAGAGGATTGAATCACGTGGTGGACGCAAGAACGCCCGAAACTGGCCTTCTTTCCATTGGGCTTTTCTCATTCATGGGGATCTCACCAGACGAGAGAACAGCTGAATTGAAGTCAGGTACTGTTGAAATCACAGATACAGAGTACAGCGGCACCGGATACATTAATCTTGGTTACGGTGTAAGCGATCACTTCGAAATTGGAACCAGAGTTTCCTATCTTTTGAATCAGCTCAAGAGAGATGACGTTGAAGACAGACTTAACACCACTGGTGACTGGTCTGGAGACGACGGATTCAGCGAAGCCGGGCTGTTCTTCAAGATTGCTGTTAACCCGGATGCAGAGAATTTCTGGCTTAGTGTTATGCCATGGGCTCAGTTCTCCATCTACAATGGTGGCGATAACAACTTTGTCTACAACGGAGACGAGTGGGATGGAATCTGGAACACAGATGAACCAATGTTCCAGATGAGAAGACCCATGATGAATTCAGGAGACATGAGTTTTGGTGGAGACCTTCTTGCTACAAGAGAATTTGATGCATTTACTCTTCATGGAAATTTTGGCTACCATTACTACAAGCAGAATTTCACATTCACCGACCGCAGGTTTGATGCTTCTCACTTTGTAACCGCTTCTCAGGAAGTAGACATCGACGTTGAGGATCCAGTTCTGCGTGTAGCAGCCGGTATTGAATTCCCTATGAACAAAACCACTCTTTTTGCAGAAGTGGAATGGCGTAAATTCCTTGATAGAGAATTTGAAGAGGGCGATGGCGAAAGATTTGATGACTGTATCCAGATCATGCCAGGAGCCAGATTTGCATTTGATTCCGGACTTGCAATGGATATTACCGGATCATACTGCCTCTCTTCGTTTGACCCGGAGTACAATGACCTTGGTCACAGATACTTCCAGCAGGGTATTCAGCAGACTGATGAGGAAAGAGCAAGATACGCTCCTTTCCCAGGTGGATATGCTCCGAAGTATGGTGCAGGAATCAACTTGATGTACTCGGTGAATGTATTGCCTAATCCTTCCATTCTTTCCGGAACCGTAACCGATGCAGCTACAGGTGAAGTAATCACAGCATCAGTTTCCTTCCCTGGTTCCGATGTAGTAGGCGTGAATACTGACGCTGGTTCAGGCATGTATTCAGTTCAGCTTGACAAGGATACATACAGTATTCTAGTTGCTGCCGACGGTTATGTATCTGCCACTGAAACTATTGAGATTCCTTCCGGCGAGAATATCACAAAGAACTTTGCCCTTCAGTCCGTTGATGGCACCGTAACTGGAACTGTTACAGAGGCTGTTACCGGTGAAGCTCTTGAAGCTCTTGTTGTGGTTTCCACGAATGCACAGGGCAGCACTGATCGCAGCGGTGCATACTCAATTGAATGCACTGCTGGAACAAGAACTTTCACTGCTTCCGCCGCTGGATATGCAAACCAGTCAAGAACAGTTGAGGTTATTGCAGGAGAGTCCGTAGTTCAGGACTTCCAGCTTAGTATCCAGTTGAATTTCGAGAATGTTTACTTTGATACAGGCAGACATAATCTCAGACCTGATGCAAAGATCATTCTTGACAGAGTAGCAGAGATGCTTGTAAGCAATCCAGGAGTTTCTGTGATGATCACAGGAAATACTGATTCAGACGGTACACCTGAGTACAACCAGGAACTTGCTGAAAACAGAGCGCTTGCAGTAAGAAACTACCTGATTTCCAAGGGCGTCAGCGAGGAATCTCTCTCCACCGTAGGCTATGGAGAAGACAGACCAGCTGCACCCAACACTACTGACGAGAACAAAGCTCTCAACAGAAGAAGTGAGTTCACAATTCTCTCAGCTCCTATTCAGTAGTAGTATCTGATATACAGAAATGGGGGGCAGGGAAACCTGCCCCCTTTTGCGTTGTTATCTCATTTTTCGTCATATTCTACGCAGTGTTTAAGAACCAACCTGTGGAGATGCAATATGACTGTTCTATTTCTTTCTATTTTGTCAACCTTTTCAATTGCCGCCTATGACTCTGATGCGGGAGAATGGGGTGTTGCTGTTGCTTCATGTGTTCCATTCGCCTATCATTCTGTTGCCTGGGCAGAATCTGATGCAGGGGCGATAGCCACACAGTCCTGGACTAATCACTTTTATGCAACAGAGGGTCTTCCTCTTCTGGAAAGCGGACTGCACGCTGATTCAGTTCTCTCTCTGCTTGTTTCAGCGGATTCTATGCGGGACCAGAGGCAGCTTGGTATTGTGGACCTGGATGGTAACACTGCATCTTTCACAGGAGAATCGTGCATGAACTGGGCAGGAAGTGTTCAGGGAGACGGTTATACCATACAGGGAAATATTCTTACAGGTCCAGAAGTAGTAGCTGAGATGGAAACAGCTTTTCTTGCAACAGAGGGCTTCCCTCTGGCTGAAAGACTTTATGCCGCTCTGGTTGCCGGTGAAGCTGCCGGAGGAGACTCTCGGGGAAGACAGTCTGCCGGTATCCTTGTGGTCCGCGAAAATTCGGGTCATGCAGGAGCCACAGACAGGTTTGTTGATCTTGCCGTGAATGATAACCCGGATCCGCTCATGGTTCTGGGAGAACATCTTTATACCTGGGAGATGTACAACTGTCTTTCTGTTTATGCATCAGAGATACCTCAGAATGAAGTTTCTGAAGCCAGAATGATGCATCTTCTGCATCTGCTTGCTGTCCAGGGAAGTAATGACCCGCAGTTACTGAACATGGGGGCATGGGAGCTTGCGATCAGAGACTTGATGCTTGATGAAGCAGTATCCATGGCAAAACAGGCTTCAGAGCTGGCACCGGAAGATTCCAACATCAGAGATACTCTGGCAGAATGTCTTTACAGGTTCGGTGATGTTGAAGGCGCAGTTGAGCAGGCTCAAATTGCAGTTGAACTGGATCCCGGGAATCCATATCTCAGAGAACAACTTGAAAGGTTTGCCAACTGATGGAACGGCAGGGCAGATTCCAGGTTTACTCAGGAAACGGAAAAGGTAAGACCACAGCAGCGCTGGGGCTTGCTGTCAGAGCAGCCTGCTCCGGTATGAAAGTATTCATTGGTCAATTCATGAAGGGGCAGGATTATTCTGAACTCTGTCTCCCGGATCGCTTTCCTGAAGTAACAATGCAGCAGTTTGGAACCCCTGATTTTATTCTTCCTGGAAAGAAACCCTCTCCGAGAGACATCCAACTTGCTGAAGAAGGACTGAGTTCAGTTCTCAGAGCAATGCTCAGCGGTGACTATGATATGGTTATTGCAGATGAGATCTGTGTATCTGTTCATCTGGGGCTTCTCAGGGAAC
>JAOZRM010000003.1:16399-39159 GCA_029940175.1 Candidatus Sabulitectum sp.
ACGCAGCAAGACCGGCTACTGTAGAAGTAGTGTTTACCGGAAGATATGCCAGTGACGCCATAATAAATGCAGCAGATCTTGTAACAGAAATGATGGAGATAAAACACTACTACAGTAGTGAAAAACTCTCAGCAAGGCTGGGAATAGAGAAGTGAGGGAGATGCAATGAAAAGAGTATTTATACTTTTGCTGATTGTTGCGGCGGTCAGTGCTGCACAAGAGGTGGACCCGCCAAGAGACAGCATGGATTTCTTTGTTGGCGCTGGAGCGTGGATGCCGGGCTTGATGAATGATGGAAACAAAGTACAAGTTGGTTCTGTATTCATGGGTGGTGCTGAAACTCCAATGGCTCAGGGCGACCAGTTCCGCCTTGCCATCGGTGGCGGTTTGTGTAATTCAGACAGAGAGCAATTTGATGGAATTACAGCTGTAATGCTTAATCTCGGTTACAGAAATTATCCATTCTACAGACCATATGCCGGAGCCCGTGGTCTGGAGCCTTTCGTAGGTTTTACCGCTGGTGGTATTGTTGTATGGGATTCAGTTGCTGATACATTCTCCAATACTGAAGAGTCCACAAGTACAGGTGGAGCAATGATCGGAGCAGAGCTGGGTGCTCGAATAAAGGTAAACGAGAGCACATTCTTCGACCTCACACTAGCCGGTGACTGGGTGCCTGTTGGTGGCGAACTTGCCGGTGAAGAGGAAAAAGATCTGTCAGGTCTCAGGATTCAGGGCAGCCTGGTTTTTTAGGACAAATGCCAATCCGGGATCCGGTTCTACCGGGTCCCGTTTTCTTTTGTGAGTATTGAAGCACCAAGTTGACCACAGGCACCAGCCACATCACCCCCCCGGGAACGACGAAGGGTAACGGCCTGACATCTGGGGTACAGGTACTCGGTGAAGCGATCTACCGTTTCTTCTGTGGGGGGTTTCCAGTCAAGACCCGGAACCGGATTATACACAAGCAGATTGATCTTGCAGGGAAGTCCACGGGAGTAATCTGCCAGAGCTTCGGCCTGATCAATGGAGTCATTGACTCCTTCAATAAGACAGTATTCCAGTGTTACCCGTCTTCCAGTTGTGCCTGTGTATTCAAGCATGTCCTTTCTCAATTCTGAAAGGCTTATGGCTCGCGCTGCAGGAATAAGCAGCTCTCTAGTGCTTTGAACAGCGCTGTGCAGAGATACTGCCAGACCGTACTGCTTTTCCATATCCACCAGTTTCCTTATACCTCCTGGCACTCCTACGGTTGATACAGTGATCTTTCTCTGGCCTATGCAGATACCACGGTCATCACTGATTATATTCAGTGCGTTCTCCACGGCATTCCAGTTATCCATGGGCTCACCCATACCCATGAGAACAACATTGCTGATTCGTTGATCTGTGGTGTCTGAGATCGTGTAAAGCTGTGCCACTATTTCATCACTGGTCATGTTGCCGTGGAAACCTGCTTTCCCTGTCATGCAGAATGTGCATCCCATACGGCATCCATACTGGGTGGAAAGACATGCTGTGAACCTGGGAGGCTCTGGAATAAGCACAGCTTCAGCCGGGCCTCCAGGAAGCTTTAGCAGGTATTTTACAGTACCCTCTTCGGATTCGATCCTGTCAACCTGTTCAGGGTGGACTATTTCTGCAGTGGCTTTAAGTGTGTTGCGGAATTTTAGAGAGAGGTTAGTCATTTCATCAAATGACGCAACTCGACGGAAGTGAAGCCATGTAAACAATTGCTTTGCCCGGAACGGCTTCTGGTGCAATTCGTTTACCAGCCAGTTCTGAAGTTCAGTGAATGTCATTCCCAGCAGTTTTACCACCACAACAGTCCTTTCTTCAAGTATCCGCAGCTGGAAAGATAATGCAAAAAACCGCGCCTGACACTACGTCAGACGCGGTTATGAAACTAAAGAAATTTAGAAAGAGTAAGCTGTCTCGAAATGTATTGTGTTCTGAGAGTGACTTACTGTTATTCCCGGGCCAAATGGGTTAACCATTGCATTGTCGTTGTTGTTGGTCTGGGTGTTTTCCAGACCCAGCTCGTATGCCAGATCAAATCCAAGATTACCAAGATCAAGACCATATCCCAGTGTTACATGCTTCTCGACTATAGCCGGGAAGAGAGGGGAGAGGTAATTGTCCGGTACAGGGCTCTTACCGTAGTTGAAACCTGCTCTGACAGTGTTCATCTCATTGATTGCATACTCGATACCAAGTGCATAAACCATTTGATCTTCCCATTTCATCTGGAAAGGCATGGTGTCTGTGCTACCTCCCTGACCATCTGAAAAAGGAGGAAGCGTCCCATCCCCGACAACAAGGGAAACGACATCCATTGTTGATGACCAGTTTATCCATTTTGTGTCTACAGCAATAAGTAGTTTGGAAGTGGGCTGGAGTGCAATTCCGAACTCAGCTTCCTGAGGCCAGGCAAAATTCTCCATTACTGCGGTATAATCCCATGCGTTTTCTCCACCAGTCTGAATAGCGGCATTACCACCACTCAAATCAAGAGATGACTCAGATGTGTAGACAGCTCCCAGAGTCATTCTGTCGCAGACCTTGTACTGCATTCCGAATCGTCCGGCAAAACCTATATCTGTGAGGTCTGTGACATCCATTCCGCCTGGGCTTTCAGGGAACATGGCGAAATCCATTTTTGCATATCCGCCTATTGCAGCCAGGCCAAGGGTGAGAGCTTCATTTACCTGGTAGCTTGCAGCAGTTGTAAATCTCATAAACATAACATTTGATGAGATTTTGTCGGAAGTAGTTGCACCGGTTGGGAAGTTTTTGAATTCAACACCCATACCACCCTGTGCATAGGCTTCAAAACCAAGGATCCATGGAGAATCCGAGCCAAGTCTCTGAGTGTAGGCCAGGTAAGGAAGCGGGAAGATCTGATCTTCTCCGTCAAGATCAAGACCCATTGCTTCATTGGAAACATTCAGCTTTGGCATAAGGAGGGAGATTCCAATTGCCATTCCGCGATCGGCTAGCTTGCCCATAGTTGCCGGATTACCTGCAACACCGGCGAAACTACCGTCTGCAGCAGCATCAGCGCCACTCATTCCAGACGAACGCACGCTGTAGCCTATCATGTTCATGCCGTTTGTAGCCAGTGCTGATCCTGCAAAGACAACGCAGACAGCAAGTGTGACGACAAAATTCAACCCTTTTTTCATGTTTTCCCTCTCTGTTAAATTCGGAACCCGGATGATTTGTTACAATATTCACAAGCCAACTATATGCTATAATATTTTCAGACTCAACCCCTAGGTTATTCGGTGCAGTTTCTCAAAGCAGTGTTCTTATGTATGATTGATATCTAACTGAAGCAAACTCGAAAGGAACCCAATGTCTCGTACTGTTGGAATTATTGGCGGAAGCGGAGTCTACTCCATACCCGGAGTGGAAATCCTTCGCAGTGAAAGAATTGAAACCCCTTTTGGTGACCCTTCTGCAGACATCACATTCGGTAATCTTCATGGTCTGGATCTGGCATTTATTCCCAGGCATGGAGCTGGTCATATCTACACACCTTCTGAAGTTCCCTATGCTGCCAATATCTATGCACTTAAAAGCGTGGGAGTTGATACTCTGATCAGTTTCAATGCAGTGGGAAGCCTCCGCGAGGAGATAGAGCCCAGGCATTTTGTAGTTCCGGATCAGCTTTTCGATCGAACAAAAGGGCTCAGAAATTCATCTTTCTTCGGTGGCGGAGTTGTGGGGCATGCTCCATTCGGAGATCCCTATTGTCATGATCTCCGCAGTATTCTGGTTAAAGCAGCACAAAAAGCTGGTGCGGTTGTTCATGACGGCGGAACAATGGTTGTTATGGAAGGACCTGCATTCAGCTCCAGAGCGGAAAGCGAGTTTTACAGAGCACAGGGCTGGGATATAATCGGAATGACCACATTGCCAGAAGCCAAGCTTGCAAGAGAAGCCGGTATGTGCTACGGGACGCTTGCAATGAGCACCGATTATGACTGCTGGCACTTGTCTGAAGAAGATGTGACCGTTGAAATGGTAATGGAAGTGGTGCAGGATAATGTTGCAATGGCCAGGAAGGTGCTCAGTGAAGCGCTTCTTCTACTCCTGGCAGGTGATGAAACCAGCTGCTTATGCAATTCTCCAATGGGAGTTATGACTTCTCCTGACGCATCCCCTGCGGTGAAACTTTCTCAACTTGAAGTGATCCTCAGACGATAATGAGATACATCCGGGATATTGGTGAGCACGGATTTATCAGAGCCTTAAGGGAACGTTTTCCCATGGCTGCCGCCGGTGACGATGCAGCAGTTCTTTCTTCTCTTGTAACACCCATAGTCACCACAGATTCTTTTTTTGAGAATACACACTTCTGCCGCTGGTGGACTTCTCCTGCAAAGCTGGCGGTTCGTCTTATGGAGGCCACTTTGTCGGACATTGCCGCCATGGGCGCAGAACCCCGGAGCATTCTGTCCTCCGTTGTACTTCCCTCCCACATGGAGATTGACTGGATTCTGGATTTCTACAAGGGTCTTACTTCAAGAAGCGACTGTCCGGTTGTTGGAGGAGAGACCATCAGAGGTTCGGAATTTGGAGTGACACTGACTGCTATCGGTGAATGCGGTGAACAGAAGCCATTTCTAAGAGGTGCGGTCAGACCGGGCGATTCCATCTGGATAACAGGTTCTGTGGGCAGATCACTTGATTCTCCAGAGCTTCTTGAAAAAGGAAGAAATGAAGAGCTTACTGGGATTGAAAAAGAACAGATTGAGCTTTTTCTCACACCTGAAGCAAGGTTTGATGTATTACCTGTTCTGAGAAGTTGTGGAGTGAAAGCCGCCATTGATATCTCGGATGGTCTATTCTCTGAATGTGAGCACCTTTCCAGGGAAAGTGGTGTTAGTATTGCAATAGAGCTTGAGCAGGTACCCATAGTTCCCTATGCGAAGAGTTATCCTGCTGCAGCATGCATTGCAGGGGAGGATTTTGAGTTGCTCTTTGCCCTGCCTGACGGTGCAACTGAGCCTGGTGCAGGGTTTTATCAGATCGGAACGGCCAGGGAAGGGATGGAATTTACGGTCACTCATCATGGTGAACAAATTGGAAATGATTCCCGGGGGTACGATCACTTCTCTTAAGATCGCTTGTAGTCTATTGCTCTGAAAGATCCAGCAACATTGTAGTTGACGCACTGAAGCCCAGTAACCGGCGTAACACAGGATAGAATTCAGTTCTCACGGCTTTGAAGCCCTTTCGTTCATACAGCTTCTTTGCCTTCGGATTAATGTCAATGACATCCAGTCGCACATGATCAAACCCATGATCTCGGGCATATGCGGCTACTTCATCAAGTAATCTGCCACCAACCCCTTTTCCCCGGGCATCAACATCTACTGCGATCCCATCCATGACCAACTCTCCCGGAGATGGTTTTCTGGCATACAGACTGAAAATGAAAGCAGCCCAGTTTCCCTTTATGAAACCTAATTGAGAGAGTAATCCCCGGTATGTGATTCCTCCTGTGAATGAACCAGTTGGAGTGTGAAAACCGGCAACACCTATCAGCTTTTGATCCAATTCGGCAACTATTGCGTACTCTGGAAGAAAACAATTATTTAAAAGAAGAATGCGACTTTCCATTGAACGAACTGCCACTGAAAATTTTTCCCCGAATGCCTGATCATAAAGGAGAGCGGCGCGGGATCTGAATTTTTCCGGTAAACCCGGTCTATAAATTGGTTCACCAATTCTCATTTACTCTTATTCCCGGAGCGATAGCAGACGATGCTGCCTTTCGGGGCTCCTATGTCTATCCCAATTACAGGGCACTTGATCTGAAGCATGCAGAACACTTTCCTGCCGGCGTCACTGAGGGATTCGTAGTTACCCTGACCTTTGGCGATTATTACAGGTGCTTTTTCGAAAGCATCTTTGAATTCCTCTGAGCACAGATTCAAAAGTGTTCCGGGAACATCGCTTCCGTTTGACAGAATTGTTGTGATCGTGTCCAGTCCAGCTTCAATGGCATCCAGCTCCGTTGCGTCGTTGAGTACCGGTGAACCTTTTACTGCATAAATAACAGGAATGCTGATTCTCTCAATGAGTGCTCTGTCAAATACTGTCTCACCTGTGTTGTCTCCAAGATACAGCAGGTGGTCCGCAGTTTCAAGAAGCTCTCTTAACTCAGCTGTGTGATCTATTGCAAATTGTTGCTTCAGTACCCGATCGATGGTGTTCTGCAGGTTACCGAAGTCTTCCATTACCCCAAGATCCATGATGTTTCCTGCAATTGCAAGTCTTATTGCTGTGTCCATGGGGTCAGAAGACTCTTCTATTAATCTCCTCAGCTCCGGCAACAGCACAAGGGCCTGTTCAGTACTCTGCTGTTTTGCTTCCCGGTATGGATCCGGGCATGATATCTCTTCCCGTACTGCATGGTGAACATGCCTGGCAATTTCCGGGGGAATCGCTCCTGCATCCAGTTTTTTAAGAATCTCCATTGTTCTCCGGATCACAGAAAGCTGCTGCTCTTCAGTTCCACCGGCTCTTCTGGCAGCGCTTAGAGCCTGTTTAAGAAAACAAGGATAGCATTCGAGGTATGTCTTCATTTGCTTCCTTCCATTATCTAGTCTCGATCTGCATTGACCCAGTGAGCCTGCAATCAGGATTCTTGTACAGAAGATTCAGTTCGTATCCGTCAGTAGGGCCAAGATCCCAGAGGGGAATAACATCTGTAGGGTTGTGAGCAATGGAAAGAAGTGAATCTTCCTTGAAAAGAAGAGGGTCAATCCGGATACCATGATCTTCCACTACATTCCAGGCATGAAAAATGCAGCCGGTCCTGTCCAGTATTACTCCTCCTTCCACTCTCATTGATAATCCCTGTTCACCTGCAAGCCTGGCCATTTCTTCACTCATAGAAACACATGGTCCGGGAAGAACATCCGGCACAGGCATTGATCTGATAGTTTCAGTTATCCAGGTAAGAGTTTCGTTGTCCAGAAGCTCTGTGATCGGTCTTGCTGATCCGGGCAGTTGAACAATGTTCAGTACAACAGAGAGATCAACATTCTGCCCGGGTGCGATAAATGGGATGTTTGCAAGGAGGAGGTCCCCGGATGGGATGAAATCATTTTCAATAACAGAGAGATTCTGAAACGGGGGATGTGATACCGGCATGGGAAGTATGACCTGAACTCCCCAGGCGGTGATACTTCCTCTGTTGGTAATGGATGCGGTGATAACAAGTGTTGTGTCAATAGGGGAAACTCCAAGTCTTCGATTTATCAACCAGCTGGAAGTTTCCAGTGAATTACTGTTACCCAGAGCTATTCCATAAATCCTGAAGGCATCTGTGAATCTTCCTGCAGCTTCCAGGAGCCGACCAAATTCAAGCATCCATTTACCATCCTCGGCTGCTGCTAACTGTGAGTAATAGATAGCAGCCTCTGGTATGTGCCGTATTGATGCAAGCTCTCTTGCTGAATCCGCTGGAGATATGGAAAAACTGAGAAGCATCAGAATAAGAGTCACTGTCTGAGTCCTTTTGTGGGTTCCAGACCTGAGGCACGTGTTGCCGGAACCAGAGCAGCAAGAAGGCTGATAAGAACTGCAGCACCACCTGCAGTGAATACCGCCAGAAAAGAGATCTTCATTGGAAAAGAATCGTGAAAAGAGTAAACATCAGGCAACTGTATGATACCTGTGGATCCGATGATCCAGCAGCCTGCCAGCCCCAGCAGAACTCCGGATAAGGCCCCGATTGATCCTACCAGCATTCCCTCCCAGAGGAAAACCCGTAGAATGAGCTGACGATTTGCTCCCATGGCTTTAAGTACGGCAATATCCCGTCTTCTTTCAACAACACTTCGGGCAATTGTTCCTGTGATATTGAACGAGGCGACCAGTGTGATGAGCAGAATAGCTGCGAAGGTACCCAGTCGCTCAAGTTTCAGACTTGCATACAGAGCAGGATTCCTCTGTTGCCACGTAAGTACACTCATTGAATCCGGAACTGCTGCTTTAAGAGCACTTACAGTCTGCTCCTGAGTAAAACTGGTCTCCGGTTCAATGAACAGCCCGGTATACCCTCCCCCGGGCAGGAACATCCGCGCGGCAGTTTCCAGAGGCAGATAAACTATTTTCCTGTCATTTACCGGCAGTCCGGTCTCTATTGAGCCCACCAGTACTGCCCTTCCAACTCCGGTTCTTCCACTGGAGAAAAATGCGGAAGGGGGGAAGAACAGAATGGTGTCCCCAACGCTGTGCATAAAGTCTTCAGAAAGGTACACACCCAGGACAGCTCCGGGAAGATCATTCTCCTGAGCGGAAGGGGGAGATCCCCATATCAGCATTGTATCCAGTCCGGTGGATAGAAAACTGTTCTCAGTAACACCCCTGATCAGACAACCTGCCTCAATGTTGCGGGATGGCATTCTGGCAACGGCCTCACCTTCAATAAAGGGATAAACCGATTGCACCTGTGGAAGTGACTGGAGAGAGGCGATGAACGCTGAATCTCCGGGAATAGGGGATGAATTACCTGAGAGAACAGCAACAGGAGCATCAACAGCTTTTACACTATTGCTGATGAACTCTGCAAGCCCGCCCAGAACACTCATTACAATCACCAGAGCAGCCACACCAAGTGTGACTCCAGCTGTACTCACCACCGAGGCAAAAGCAAGTCTTTTCCTCTGTGGGTGGCGTCTCAAATAACGCCATGCAAGTTTCCATGAAAGAGTAACCAGTGGAACCTCCATTCATCTTTCCGAGTATTGATTATATATCAAAACTGAAGAGACACTGATTAAGGGGGATTATCCTGTCTGGAATAATGCTGGCACTTGCTGTCATTGCTTTGGAACATGTTGTCACCGTACAGGTTCAAGAACCGTACCTGATGGAAGAAGACGGCATGAATACCATTTTCGTACCAGAGATGTATGCAATGGAAGACCACGGGACAGCTCCTGTTCCCGGTTTCGTTAACTATGTTCCGGTACCTCCGGGCTCAGAGCTGCATCTTGAATGGGCTGTTGGATCAATGGGTAATACAGGCTGGGATCGAACAATGATCATGGCATCTTCTCCCATACTTTCCGGTAGAGGGCTGCAGACCGTATCGTCATTTCAACCTGTTGAGTTTCCTGCTGCTCATGATCCCGTGTCTTATGAAGTGATTCATCTTCTGGGAACTACTGTGGCCAGGATCACCATATCTCCATTCTGCTACGGCACCCCGGTCAGTTACGCTAGAGAGATCAACTATTCTCTCTCTTTCCAGGAACCGTCCGGCGGCAGATCAACAGAGGGAACTCTTCTTCAGAGCCTCTGTCCCGGGTTGGAAACATGGTGGCCTTACAGACAGAGATCACAGGAAAGCCTCTTCTGGGGCAAGCCATGGGCCAGGATCAAGGTGAAAAATGGAAGTACAGGTTTCTACAGTGTTTCATGTGAAGATCTGGAAGCTTCCGGTTGCGCGGTAACAGGAGTTCCTTCTGTTTCTCTGGCCATGTTTTCAGGTCCGGGAGCAATGTTTGATCACTACAATCCAGGTGACCAGCACCAACTCGCTCCTGTGTCTGTCAAGGTTTTTGATGGAGGCGACGGCATATTTGATCCTGCTGATTCTCTGATCTTCTTTGGACAGGGATTATGGCACTGGAATTTCTCTTCTGATTCGCTTTTTCGTTCCTTTCACCGATATGATGAAAACAACACCTACTGGCTTACCTGGGGTGGGGATAACGGAGCCAGGATTGATCAGGTTACCGCATTTCCTTCAGGAGGACAGGAAATAGATGAAGGAGTTATTCCCCTGGGGTTTGAGGAGGAAATTTTCTGGGAGTTTGTTGAGAACAGAACCGGATGGGTCTGGACATTCCTTAACGGAGAATTTCCCAGTTACTTTTATCTGAGCTCACCTTTTGCTTCTGATATTGCCACAGTAAGGCTTTCTGTGATCAATGATAATGCTTCAAGTCATCGCGTCTGGGCTGAACTGGAGGGAGATCTCTTTTTAGACACAGTGGATACTGGAAAGGTGCAGGTTATATCCGTTGACAGCGTTTCTCTCCAACAAGGGGGAAACATACTGGAGGTATGGAATGATCACTCTTCAGGTTCATATCTGAACTACGCAGAGATACTGCTTCCAGTGGATCTTTCGGTTTCTGCCGGTTACCAGGTTGCAGTATCCGGTTATGCCCCGGGAAATCATTCACTTCGGATCGGTCCTGTTTACGACGGGTCACACATTTTTAACATCAGTGATCCATTTCAGCCCATTGAGCTCACAGAGTGGAGTTTAGAGGGTACAGAAGCACAGATGTCTTTCACCATCCATGGCGATATCACAACATTCATGGCTGTTAACTCCAGTCACTACCTTTCTGTTGAATCAATCGAGCCAGCCCAACCTGGAAGAATTCTTGGAGCTTCATCCCCGGCAGATGTGATCATTACTGCTCCAGAGTCCATGATTGAAGGATTGACGATTCTTGAATCTCTCTATGCTGCCAGAGGCCTTTCGGTTTTCATAGCCACCTACAGGGAAGTGTATGATGAATTCGGCCAGGGAGTTTCTGATCCCGGTGCAGTAAGATCCCTTGTGAGATGGGCTCTGGATACCTGGTCTGACCCGCCGCAGTCTTTGCTTCTTATCGGTGACGGATCAAACGATCCTCTTGGGTACTCCACCGGACATTATTCAGTAGCACCGGTGAGTGTTACAGTGGGATCAGATTCCTGTAAGGACGCATATTTCACTACAGTGCACCTTGGCAGTGAAGTACCGGAGATCCCTGTGTCAAGGATTCCCGCTTCAACGGTGAATGAGCTTCTTATCGCATCGGAAAAAGCTGTATCGCTGGAGGATGAATCCACTTTTGGACCATGGGCCAACACGGTTATGCTGGTCGCCGATGATGAATGGGGTCAGACAGTCAGTGAGGAAGACGCAACCGTAACATGTGAAATTCTCGCGGATACTGTGATTCCATCATCGGTCAACATAGTAAAACTCTATGAAATAGATTATCCCTGGCCTCCGGGAACCACTGGAGAAGGAGCTCATCCCACAAAACCTGAGGCCTCTTCTGACTTTATTGAGCAGCTCAACCGGGGAGTAGTGAGCGCTTCATTCTTCGGCCATGGCTCGTATGACCAGATGACCCACGAGAAACTCTTTGCCTCTTCAATGCTTGGTCAACTCACCAATGCCCCCCGTTACTTCCTGTACAACTCGTTCTCCTGCCACAATGGCTTTTTTGATCTGGCTGCGGTTGATTGTCTTGCGGAGCTATTTCTTTTTCATCCAGAAGGTGGATCTTTTGCTTCCATAGCCTGTACGCGAAACAGTTATTTCTGGTTGAATGAGATATTTTCCATTGAATTAATGGAAAGACTGCATCAGGGTGAATTTACAATTGCTGAGGCTCTCTGGCTTTCTCAGCTTATGGTGGTCAACAAAAGAAATTACCTGTTCCCGCTTCTTGGAGATGGTGGAATAACTCTTCCACGGGTAGAAACTACCGGATGCTATGCAGTACCGGAGGATACCTTGAAAAGAGGGCAGGTTAACACAGTGAACGTTTCCTTCCCGGAGGAAAATTCTTTCCTGTTCAGGTGTAGAGAGAGCGCTGATACTGTGGTATATGTCAGCCCACTTATTGGAAATTGCACTATTGAATACCTGCGTTACGGAGCCGAATTATACAGCAGTATTTTCTCCACAAATCAGCAGGGAGAGGCTTCTGTTAACTTCTTTGTTCCCCTTCAGGCAGACACCGGTTCTCTTGCCAGAACTGATGCAACCGGAAGAATCGGGGATCATCTGGGTACCGGATACTCATGGCCTGCACCTCTCATTGATACAGGTTCACACAGCGATGATTCTCAGGGGCCCGAGATAGAACTCAGTTTTCCCGATTCCCAGGGCGGGGAAACCCCGTCGGTTTATCAGAATGCTGTTTTGCATGCAGTTCTTTCCGACCCCTCCGGGATCTGTGTTATCGGAGGCGATGCCGGTTCCATAATAATTGGTTCAGTGGATGGCGGTTACGATGATCTTACCGATCTGTTTACCTACGACCAGGGAAGCTATACCACAGGTTCTCTTGAGTACTCAATCCCGGAACTGCTGCCGGGAATTCATGAGATCAGAGTTGTGGCCCGGGATGGCATGAAGAACACAGGTGAGTCTGTTCTTGTCTTCAATGTTCTTCATGGAGATTCCCCGCTGCTTGAAAACGTTGGAGTTTATCCCAACCCTGTCAGGGGTCAACGGGCATTCTTCTTCGCCACATCATCACCGGGGTCTGTGGCAGTTACGGTTTATACTGTAGCAGGTCGACCGGTATGGCAGGGTGATACAATTGTGCAGAGTGGAACTGGTCAGCTTGTGTGGAATGGTATGGATTCAGACGGAGACTCCATCGCCGCAGGGGCATACATTTTCGTTGTGAAGTTCTCGGGCAGCTCAGGCAGCTCATCCGCCACTGACATTCTTGTGGTCAGTCCATGATAAACAGGGCAATTGAGCTTGTAAGAAGAAGTGTCAGGCCTCTGGTTTTCACCGGTGCTGGGATGTCACGAGAGAGTGGCATGAGAACATTCCGGGGGGATGATGGTCTCTGGAAGGAATACAGACCGGAGCAGCTCTCTTCCATTGCGGGACTCAGATCCGATCCGGGAGTGGTCTGGGACTGGTACAAAATGCGTTTAATGACCGGTGAAGGGGTTGAACCTCACGCAGGTTACCATGCGCTTACCTGTTTGCAGAACGAAAAGGGAGAGCTTCCTGTAATTACTCAGAATGTTGACGGGTTGCACAAACTTGCAGGGCAGACTGATGTGCTGGAGATTCACGGTTCCATGCGAACTGCCTCCTGCCTGGAAAAATGTGGTTTTTCCACTGGACTCACCCCTGAGTTATTGCATGGTGCTCCTACTCCTCCTGTGTGTCCTTCCTGTGGTGCAGTTCTAAGACCGGATATAGTTCTTTTCGGAGAACCATTGCCACCGAAAATAATATCAAGGTCTTACGAACTGGCAGAGGATTGTGATCTGATAATAGTTGTTGGCACATCAGTACAGGTCTGGCCTGCTGCAGGCATACCTTTTGCTGCTCTGGAAAACGGAGCTATCGTTATCGAGATAAATCCTGCTCAGACGGAACTTCCACAAAGCGAGAGTGTTATCAGCTTAAGGAGAAAAGCTGGAGAAATTTTACCTTTGCTTGCAGGCCTGAAAGGGAAAGTATGACCGTATTTCCAATAATATTGATCCTGGCTGCTAACTGGAGTGGTACATTCAGCTTTGACCCTCCTGATTTTGATACAAGCGGTGTCCCTTCCATTCAGGGCACAGTTAATCTGAATGAACCAGGCGTTCCAATGTATCCTGTAAAAACGGTGTTCATACCGGTACCTGACGGTGTTGAACCAGTTCTGAATTATACAGTTGTTTCATCAGCCTTCCCTGTTCTCAGAGCTGTAATACCCAGAGCGGGTGTGCTGGAGGGATCGGGTCTTGATGCCCATGAAGTGCCAGCCATTCCAGTTGACCGTTCTGTTCAGACGGTAGAGCTGGAAGGGATAATTCCTCTGGCCGGTACTCAGGTTGCAGTGGTCAATATCTACCCCTTTACCGAAAGCGATTTAGCTTCATCGGTAAATGTATCCCTTGATTGGAGTGGAACACCATCTGGGCAGATGATTCCGGAAGATCATCTTCTCTTTGGAATTGCAGAGGGAGATGTGTACTATCCAGGTGATCACAGTAGAGCTTCAAGCCCATTCTGGGGAAAGCCATGGGCGAGGATCACCATTGAGAACACCGGAGGGTATGAGGTAACATGTTCAGAGCTTGAGGCAGCCGGCTGCAATGTCAGCGGTTCTCCAATTGAAAGCATAGCTCTTTTTTCAGGTCCCGGTACGCAGTTTGAGCAGGCCCAGGAAACTGAGCACTCTCTTCTGCAGGTATCAACCATTGTTTACGACAAGAACAGCGACGGGATTTTTAACGGGGATGACTCCATTAGATTCCTTGCCGGTGGGCTTAACAGATTCGAGTATTTTAGAAAATCGTTTGAGTGGCTCTACCACAGGTATGCAGAAGAGAGAATCTACTGGCTCACATGGGGCGGTGAATCAGGGGCAAGAATTCAGAATGAACCCGGTGCACCGGATGGTTCACCTTCCTGGGGCAATACCATAGAACACACTGTTCATATTGAAGATGGCGGTTACTGGATGCCACGGTATGAACTGAGAACCGGATGGTTCTGGAAAAAGATCGATTCCGGTGAACAGACTTCTGTTCCTCTGAACCTCAGCAGCGTGGCAGGCAGTGCAGATGTAACTCTTGCTTTTGCAGTTTCAGAGTCGTCGGTGTATACCGTAACTCTTCAGGGAGGCGGTACTGTTGAACTAAACGGTTCAGGACCTGAACAGGCGGAGTTCAGCAATGTGAATATCTCCGGACTGAGCCAGCTTCAGATAAGTTTTTCTTCCAATGATCCTTTAGCAGATTTTTATCTTGATTTTGCAGAACTTACATTTCCGGTTTCCACCACTGCTTCCAATAGCAGGTTCTTCTTTCAGGAGCAAACCGGTCGATATAATTTTTCTTTTACCGGTGGCAGCCAGGCATTTGACGTTTCTGATCTTATGGAGCCAAGACTCATCTCCGGTGCGGAGTACACCGGTGGTTCTCTGAACTTCTCGCTGACTCTTCAGGACTCGACATCGCTTATGGTGCTGGCTGAAAGCGATTGGCAATCTCCTTTATCAGTCTCTTCTGCCTCTCCGGGCAGGCTCGTGGGTACTGTTTCCACTGGTGACAGACTGCTGGTTGTTCCTGATGTCTTCGCAGATGATGCCACGGGTCTGATATCTCTAATGGAGAGTATGGGTCTTGAAGTTGTTACAGCCACCACAAGCGAAATTTACGATGAGTTCGGCCAGGGAGTGAAAGATCCCGGAGCCATCAGATCGGCAGTTCGCTGGGGAATGGATTCATGGTCAACTCCTTTGAGTACTGTAATTCTGGGCGCCGACGCAAATTACGACCCTCTTGGTTATTCCACAACTCTTCCCGATCTGGTCCCGGCAATGATATTTCTGATAAACTCTGGAAATTACCCTTCCTGGGCGGAGGATGACTGGTTTGTCCAGGTACATCCCGGTGCAACCTATCCTGAGATTCCCATTGCCAGAATTCCAGCCGGTGATGCTTCAAGCTTCGGTGCAGTGAGTGCCAAGAGTGTTTTGTACCATTCCGGTCAGGGAGATGGAAGCTGGAGCAGCAAGTTTGTTCTTTTTGCCGATGATGAATGGTCGCAGTATTCAGCCACAGAAAGTGTTCACACAAATGATATGGAGGATATCTGTTATGAGCACCTTCCATATTATGTGAAACCGGAAAAATTTTACCTTATTGAGTTCCCGTGGCCTCCGGGAACAACTCCCGATGGTATCCACCCGGATAAACCAGATGCCCGTACTGCTTTAAGAGATCTATGGAATGAAGGTATGGGAGCCCTTCTGTACTTTGGACATGGTTCGGCAAACCAGATAGCTCATGAGAAAACAATGCTTGGGGACGACCCGGCAACCCTTACTAATGGAGCCAGATTGCCACTTGCAATGTTTCTCTCGTGTGATGTTACACGTTTTTTTGTTCCAGGCATAAACAGCATAGGTGAAAAACTGGTTTATCATCCGGCAGGGGGGGCAATAGCAACAATCGGTGCCACTGGTGGAACCACCTCTCCAGCCAATGCAAGCTATGCTAAAGAACTGATACCATTTCTTACTGAAGGTGGTAATTCAATAGGGTACTCATTCTGGGCCGGCAAGCTTGCTGCCAACAAAGCTGGAAATACTAGATATTATGTCCTTATGGGTCTTCCTGACCTGGTTCTGCCCATGTGGAGGAATGATCTTACTGTGGAGCTTCAGGGAGATACTCTTCGTTCAGGTGAGATCAATACAGTAACCGGGAATGGAAGTTCATCTGATGGACTTGTGCTTATAGATATTACCGAATCAGATATTCCTGCCAGCTATACAATGTTGTCAGGCGGGGTTATTGACTACTTCCATCAGGGGGGTACTGCCTGGCGCGGAAGGTCCGCCCTTTCCGGTGGAGAATTCACAGCCGAGTGTATTCTTCCTGCAGCATGCAACACTGGCCATCTTGCCAGAGTTGATGGCGGAGCGATTGTATCCGGTGGAGTAGAACTTGGTGCAGACGCACCTCTTGTTCTTGTAGAGGGAGATGCTCCCGCGGACTTTACCGGCCCTGAAATATCCATGTGGATCAGTGGACAGAGCGGTATTGAAGAGCCCACAATAACAGGTGAAGGGGTAATGGAAGCAGAGCTTTCCGATCCCAGCGGAATCACATTCCTCGGTGGAACCGGAAAAAGCATCCAGCTCTTTATCGATGGCGAAGAATTTGATGTGAGTGATTCATTCACATACAATACCGGCTCCACGGTAACCGGTCAGATAGAACATACCGTGTCCGGTCTGGCCCCCGGCAGACACCTTTTCATACTTCAGGCAATGGATGGCGTTGGCAATTTGTCAAGGGACAGTCTTTATGTCAACTCAACCGATCAGAGTGAAGTGGCAATTGAGCAGTATGTGGTTTATCCCAACCCCGGAACCGGCCAGAGGTGTTTCAGCTTTTCCGTCTCCTCCAATGCTTTTGTTACTGTTTCCATTTATACCACAGCAGGAAGATGCATAACTGAATTCTCAAAGCAGTGCAGCCAGGGATACAATCAGATAATCTGGAATGGTCTTGATTCCGATGGAGACCTTCCCGCTTCAGGTGCTTACATTTATGTTATTGAAGCAGAAACAGAGGGAGGGCTGTTCAAACAGTCTTCCACGGTGACAGGAGTTCTGGCCACAGTTAACTAGTACCCTGTCAAGCAATAGCTGTGGCTCTCCGTGCTGCCGCTCGGGACGCCATTTGTTGGGGTCTAGAGGCTCTCCAGAGCCCTGGCTGTGTTACTGGTTCAATTACATAGCGGTGCTATGCGCATAAACCAGTGCCTTGCCGGGATTCAGGATAGCTGAGCATTACATCGACACTTATTATCTGACAAGGTACTAACATAATTCGGGGAGGGGCATGGAAAACCAGAAGATCAGCTGGCTGTGGAAACAGGTTGAGGAGGCCAGGGTAAGCGGTGACTCCGAGAAGGCCCGGGAAAGTCTTGAAAGACTTCTGGAAGACCCGTCAATAAAAAATTCACCTGATGAGAACCTCGCCGTTCTTGAAATGTGTCGAATCGAATTGAGTTCAGGAGAAGTAACCGGTGCTGCTGAAAGATTGTCAGCATTTAAGTGGCATGGTGTTCCTGGAGCAGCAGCTCTTCTTCTGGCGGCAGATGTTTTTCTGCAGCTTGAACTATTTGAGTCATCACTCGAATCTCTTGAATCCTATCTGAAAATATACCCCAGAGATGTTGATGCAAGCAGAAAAAAGGGTCTTGTGCTTCTCATGCTTCACCAGGATGATCATGCGGAAAGGATTCTTTTGTCTGTGGCGAGAAAAGAGCGTTACCGCGTTGCTTCAACTCTTACTTATCTGGCATTGCTTGAGGCCAAGAGAGATAGACTGGAGGAAAGTCTTCATCTTCTTCTTCAGGCAAAAGAGCTGGCACCATATGATGAAAAAATTGAACACAGCCTTCTTCGGATTGAGGCACTCAGAGTTCAAATGAGGCGGAGTGCTATTGAGAAAAGTGATCTTCCCCTTGTGGATGTAGTACCTGGGATGACTGCTGGAATGCTTGGACTTCACGGATATTCTTCTGAAGTTGCTACCATCGCTGCAGATGCATGGAGTCGATTTTGCTCCGAGAACACCCCTTCCGGCAGGAAGCCTGAAGCCTGGGCCGCTGCCCTTGAGTATGCTGTAACAAGAAGAGGCCCTCATTTTACACAGGAACAGCTTGCCGGAGAGTATGGTGTGTCTGTAACCCAGCTCAGGGGACATTATCAGATTCTCAGGGATGCTGTAACATTCCCGCAGACCAACCTTCTTGAAAGACTGGCCAGCGAGGGTTCTGACCTGTTGAGAGATGCCAGAATGGAAGAAATCGCTGTTATTCTTGCAGATCTGGGCTCGAACAGTCACGAGTTTCAGAGTGCCTCTGATGCTGCCGCCTGGGTTTTCCAGCGGGTAACACCAGTTGACGAGATCCAAAGGCGTGAGATAGAGGAATTCGTCGCATATATCTGGCGAAAAAAAGATTACCCCAGATAACCACAATTGATACTGTATTGTTATATTAGCAGGGATGAGTTGCGGGAAACACTGTGTTTCTCAAGCGGTTTGTTTTGCCATAAAAAACCGTTTCAAATTGGAATTAGTATTATTTAGTATAGAGTTAAACCAGGAGAAATGAGCGAGTAATGAACAAAAAATATGTCTATTATTTCGGTTCTACAAAAACCGATGGTGACCGATCAATGAAAGAACTTCTTGGTGGAAAGGGCGCAAATCTTGCAGAAATGACGAAGATTGATATGCCAGTTCCTCCTGGATTCACAATTACTACAGAAACATGTGATGCGTTCAACAAAGCAGGATCTGCCTGGCCACAGGGACTTGATGAGCAGGCTCATGAGGGTATCAGCCTTCTCGAAGCTGAGCTCGGGAAAAAATTCGGAGATAAAACAAATCCTCTGTTGCTTTCAGTAAGAAGCGGTGCTGCTGTTTCCATGCCTGGAATGATGGACACTGTTCTTAATCTGGGCCTCAACGAGGAGACCCTTCAGGGAATAACAGAGCGCAGTGGCAATGCAAGATTCGCCTGGGACTCGTACAGAAGGTTCATGCAGATGTTCGGCGATGTGGTTATGGACATTCCGCACCATGACTTTGAAAAAGCTCTTGACAGTGTAAAAGAAGAAAAAAATGTGAAACTCGATACAGACCTTGATCTTGAGGACCTTAAAAAGGTCGTTTCTCTTTACAAGGAGATCTACCGTAACACTATCGGCAGCGATTTCCCTTCTGATCCATGGGAACAGCTCAGACTTTCCATAAATGCTGTTTTCAGCAGCTGGAACAACTCGAGGGCGATTCGCTACCGCGAGATCAATGAGATCAAAGGTCTTATTGGAACTGCTGTAAACGTTCAGGCAATGGTTTTCGGTAACATGGGCGAAGAATCCGGAACAGGTGTCTGTTTCACCCGCGATCCTGCAAACGGTGAGAACATATTCTACGGAGAGTATCTCATGAACGCTCAGGGGGAGGATGTTGTTGCCGGTATCCGTACACCTCTGCCTATTGCAACCCTTGGTGAGAAAGATATTAAATCCTATGAGGGGCTTCTTGATCTGAGAACCAGGCTTGAAGCACACTATCTCGATATGCAGGATATTGAATTTACAATTGAGGACGGCAGGCTTTACATTCTTCAGACCCGTACTGGAAAACGCACAGTATTCGCAGCCTTGAATATGGCTGTTGATATGGCTGAAGAGGGGCTGATCGATAAAAAAGAGGCAATAATGAGAGTTCCTTCTCAGAATTTCAATCAGCTTTTTGCACCGGTTCTGGGTTCAGAAAGCAAAGCTTCTGCAAACCTTCTCACAAAGGGACTGAATGCATCTCCCGGCGGTGCCTGTGGAAAAGCAGTTTTCACTGCAGAAACTGCAGAGGAATGGAATGCAAGAGGCGAAGAAGTAATTCTTTGTCGTCTTGAAACCAGCCCGGAGGATATTGGTGGCATGGTTGCAGCTAAGGGCATTCTTACTGCCCGTGGCGGCATGACCAGTCATGCAGCAGTGGTTGCCCGAGGAATGGGTGTTCCCTGTGTGTCCGGAGCAGATGAACTTCACATTGACAGCAATGCTGCGATCATGGTCTGCGATGGGTTCACCGTCAAAGAAGGCGACATTATAGCTATTGATGGCTTCACCGGTGAAGTGTTCTCAGGAGAAGTTAAGGTTCGCTCTTCGGAGATAGTTCAGGTTCTTCATGGCAACTTGAAGGCTGAAGACAGTATTCTGTACAGAAATTACGAGAAACTTGTGGGTTGGGCAGATGAAATTCGCACTATGGATGTGCGGACAAACGCTGACTCTCCCCGTGACACCAAAATGGCCGTTTTGTTCGGAGCTCAGGGCATAGGTCTCTGCCGCACCGAGCACATGTTCTTCGAGGGCGACAGGATCATCCCGTTCAGAAAGCTGATTCTTGTGGCAGACGATGTGAAGAGAATACAGGAGAAAATAGAAGCTGGAACAGGTGATATCAAGGCTCTGGAAGCTGAACTTCAAGAACCACTTGCCAGTTACAATGAAGCTGTCTCAGAGTTACTTCCTCTTCAGAGAAATGACTTTGAGGGCATTTTCCGCGCTCTTGATGGACGTCCATGTAACATCAGACTTCTTGATCCTCCTCTGCATGAGTTCCTTCCGCAGGATGATGACGGACAGAGGGAGATGGCTGAGGTTATGGGTGTTGCTGCTGAAGAAGTTGCCCTTAAGGTAGAGTCTCTTCACGAGTTCAACCCCATGATGGGTCATCGTGGCTGCAGGCTTGGTCTTATCTATCCTGAGGTTGCAGATATGCAGGTCAGAGCAATTATGGAGGCAGCAGTCAAGGTTGCTGACGAAGGTGTAACAGTTCTTCCGGAGATAATGATTCCCCTGGTAGGTAATGTTAAAGAGCTTGCCATTGCCAGAGAAATGGCCCAGAGGGTTGTGGATACTGTGCTGTCTGAACATGGAAAAACTGACGATTATATCAAGTACCAGATAGGCACCATGATCGAGATCCCAAGAGCTGCAATTACTGCGGACAAGGTGGCGGAAAAAGCTGATTTCTTCAGTTTCGGTACCAATGATCTTACTCAGATGTGCTGTGGATTCTCCCGTGATGATTCCGGGAAATTCCTCGGTGAATATGTAAGAATGGGTATCTACGAAAGAGATCCGTTTGCTTCTCTTGACGTTCCCGGTGTAGGCCGCCTGGTTGAGATTGCTGTTGAGCTTGGCAGAAAGGCAAAACCAGGTTTGAAACTTGGTGTCTGCGGTGAGCACGGTGGCGATCCTGCTTCAATTAAATTCTTCAATTCTGTGGGGCTGGATTATGTATCCTGTTCCCCTTACAGAGTTCCTGTTGCCAGACTTGCGGCCGCACAGGCCGTTCTGGAAACAGAGTAGTAGAAACGGCAGAAGACTATCCCTGTGAAAAGGATCGACATACTCCTTGCCATGGGAAACTCTGCTCTTCTAGCAGTTACAGAGGAGGCTCTTCTTCGGGAGGGCCTCTCTGTAAAATCGGTTACAAACGGACTGGATGCAGTAACAGCTGCATTTTCCATGAAGCCAAGATGTGTTCTGTGTGGACAGGTACTGCCCGGGATGGATGGGATAAAAGTATGCAGATTCCTGAATACAGCATACTCTGAAAAGGAAATGCCAGTTATCATCAGTGTTCCGGACATTAATCCGAGAATACGAAGGAAAGCCCTCAGTGCTTCGGCAGTGGATGTTATTGACTACTCTACACCATTCACAGAGGTAGTTAAGCTGATAAAGACCCATCTGAGTTCTGAGAGAGTATCCAGCATTCAGCCGGGCTTACAGGTATCCCATGAGAGAATTTTGCTGGTCACCGCAGACAGCCTTGAAGATTCACTGGAATCCATAGAGACTGTGGTTAGCCTGGTTTCTGATCTCTGCAATGTTACTTCCATATCAGAAGCATGCAGAAAGGTCGTCCTTGCAGTTACGGGGGGGCTTGGTTTTCAGAGGGTCTGGGTTGGTCTTCTTAACAGTGCCGGTACAACTGTAGAAGCTGTGGCATTCAGAGGAAGAGGAATAACCGGTGAGCCCATACACCTAACTGGTGTGGCTGGCCATCTTCCCGTGGATAAAGCGGTTACATCAGGTGCTCAGGTCGCATCGTGGGAACCTGAATTCAGGGACAACAGAGAGACCTGGGTAGGAAGTATTGTGTATGTGGATACCCCTGTTAAAGTTGGCAGCAAAGTCATAGGTATCATCAGGTGTGATAATGGTATCTCAAAGAAGCGTCCTCGGGATGATAAGTTAAGGCTGTTGAAGATGCTTTCAGGTGAATTGTCATCATTCATGAAGTATTTTGATGTGCGGGACCGGTTTGACAGCTTCAGGAGTACTTTCGAGCAGGTGCTTGAACAACTCTCTTCCAGGGCAGTTCTTCTGAATGAAACGGGAACTGTTCATGCAGTGTATGGAGATACATCCAATATTTCCGGAGTGGGGTCAGTCCCGCTGGGTATGCTGTCAGAAGATGTTTGGGAAACCCTTCCTGCCGAGGCCAGGGAGACGCTGCGAAATGCCGCATCGGATAAACGTGATGCAGTTTTGAGTTTTGCTTCCATGAACAACAATGGATTTCTTGATGTTTCATTACTCCAGAATGAATCTGGCGGTATGACTCTTGTTGTATCTGACAAAGCAATACAGGCTGATCTGGAAAAGAAGGTTAAACTGCTTGAATTTGAGACGGATGCTATTGCTTCACTGGCTGCTGATCTTACTTCACTGGTGGATCCCGGGGAAATATGCAGGACGATGCTAAGAACTCTGGAAGCTTTTTATCCCGACGAAGCTATCGCTATTCTTGCCGCTGTGGAGGTGTCTTCCTCAATTGTACCCGAGAGGCTGATTGTTCATGCAATTTCCGGATCAGGGTACCGGGATACTTCACTGCTTGTTGGTGCAACTGTACAACTTACC